>NZ_JBEXPT010000046.1:0-46320 GCF_040612195.1 Streptomyces sp. NPDC006450
GGCGTGCCCGACCCCCTCTTTCGCCATCGGCTCAGTGGTGCGGCACCACGGCGACGGGGCGGGCCGAGTGGTGCAGGACGGCATGTGCCACGGATCCGATGCGTGCCCCCACGGAGGATTCGCGGACCCTGCGACCGACGACGATGAGCTGCGCGTCCGAGGATGCCGTCAGCAACACGTGGCCCGCGCTGCCCTGCTCCACGTGCTCCCTGACGTCCACGTCGGGGTACTTCTGCCGCCAGGGCTCCAGGGCCTGTCCCAGCGCGGCCTTCTCGTAGGGCTCCAGGCCGCCGAACTGATCGGCGATCCACATCGATCCGGGGCTGTAGCCGTAGACGGGTGGCGGGCTCCAGGCGCGTACGGCGCGGAGCGGGGCCTTGCGTGCGGCGGCCGCCTCGAAGGCGACGCGCAGCACCTCGGCGGACTCCTGCACGCCGCCCTGCTGGCCGACGACGACCTCGCCCAGCTCGGGCAGGGCCACCGGCCTGTCGTATGCCGAGCGCACCGAGACCACGGGGCACTCTGCCGCGGCGATCACCTGCTGGCCGTAGGAGCCCAGCAGGAATCCCATCAGTGCGCTGTGCCCGCGGGTGCCGACAACCAGCATGTCGGCGCCCTTGGCCGCGTGCAGCAACGCCGGAACCGGCACGTCGGAGAGCAACTCGGCGGTGAGGGCAATTCCCGGGTAGCGGTCGGTGAGTTCTGCCTCCGCCTCCCCCAAGATGTCGCCGGCGCGCCGGGCTTCGGTGTCGCGATTCTGGGTGATCGGCTGTGCCAGCGGCTGCCAGAGCCAGGCGTGGACCATGTGCAAGGGCAGGTCGCGCCGTACGGCTTCGCGAGCGGCCCAGTCGGCCGCGGCCCGGCTCTGCGGGGATCCGTCCACTCCGACGACGAGGGTGCGCTTCACGGGTCTGTCCTCCGTACTGATGCCAGGGCATCGGGGTCGGCCGGCGGGGGAAGCGGCACCGGCCGGGGGTGCCGGCGCCGCTGAACCCACCTTCGCCGTGAGGGGGCTCGCCCCACAGGGGCCGACGGTCCCTCCCGAGGGACCGTCCTCCCCTCGCGCCGGGTTCTGGGCGAGCGCAAGGTATCGGCATCGGCTCAGCCGCCGAAGGTTCCGGACCGCCGCAGGGAGGAGCGGACATGCCCGCCTACCCCACGGAGTCGTAGCGGTCGCCGCGCGTCTGACCGCCCGCTCCGACGACACGCTGCCCGCACCACCCGGGCGCGCCGCGCACGGCATGCCCTGATGACCACGGCGAGGAACGCCTTCGGGCAGTTGGCACGCCACGCCCCATGAGAGCCCGGTTGGGCTCACCGCCGAGGAGATACGCGATGAACCGCCATGTGACCGTAGGTGTCGACGGCTCCCCCGAGAGCCGGGCAGCAGCCCTCTGGGGCGCCCGGGAGGCAGCAGTGCGGCAGGTGCCGCTGCGACTCGTTCACGCCGTCGACTGGCCCGAAGCCCCTCTCGTTCCGCGGCCGGGCCGTGAGAACGCCGACCGGTGGGCCGACGAAGCACTCACCGAAGCCCTGGAGGAGCTACGCCTGCGATATCCGCGGGTAGAGGTCACCACCCGATGCCTCTCCGGCCGACCCGCCGCCGCTCTGGCCGCCGAGGCGGCCGACGCAGCCCTGCTCGTACTCGGCTCCCGCGGAACCGGGGGACTGGTCGGGTTCCTCCTCGGCTCGGTGAGCCTGTCCACGCTCGCGGCGACCGAGACACCGGTCGCCCTGGTCCGCGTGACGGACGAACCGCGAGGGGACGCCACCACCTCCTTCGGCGAGATCGTCGTCGGCCTCGACATCCACGAGGCCACCGACCGCGTCCTGTCGTTCGCCTTCGAGGAAGCAGACCGCCGTGGTTGCACGTTGCGCGCCGTCCACGGCTGGAAGCTTCCCGCCGCCTACGCATACGTCCCCTTCGCCGATCCCGCCAACGAGCGCGACATCGGCCGGAGCGTCACCCAGATGCTGGAAGACACTCTGCGGCCCTGGCGGCACAAGTTCCCGGCGGTCGAGGTCACCCATCAGGCCTTCATGGGGTCTGCCGGCGGTCAGCTCGTCATGGCCGCCGCCGGTGCGGACCTCGTCGTGGTCGGCCGGCACCTGCGCCGTTCCCCGCTGGGCGCGCACGTGGGGCCGGTGGCCCACGCGGTGCTCCATCACGCGGCGGCACCCGTGGTCGTCATCGCCCACTGAGCGGTCAGCGGCAGAGTCCCTGAGGAGTCCCACGCCGTCACTGCCGGCCGGCTGAGGACCGTACCCGCCGTGACGGTGGGGGGGACGCGACCATCTCCGGAGCCGCCCGGCTGATGGCCCGCGGCCACCCCAAACGGCTTCCGGTGGTCGACGCCGACGGCCACCTGACCGGTGTGGTCAGCCGTGGTGCTGGAGAACCCTCCGCTGCCGGTCTCGACCACCGAGGAGCGGCGGCACTGGGCCGAGGGCGTCCTGCGCGACACGGCCGACGAACAGCGGCGCGGGCATCCATCGCTCGAGATCGCCTCGCGTCGGGTGGGCGGTCTCCCCTCCTTGGCCCTGGCTGCCGCCGCCAAGGACTCCGCCCTGCTCGCCATCGGCTCCCGCGGGCTCGGAAGCGTCGCCGGCTTCCTCGTGGGATCCACCGGCTCGACGACCGTCTCCGCAACGGAGTGCCCGGTCGTGCTCGTTCGGGCTCCCGGCCACGCGCTGCCTGCTGCCGAAGCCCCGGCACGTCGGGGTCCTGTCGTGGCCGGGGTGGACATCGGCCGGCCGTGTGACCGGCTCCTCTCCTTCGCCTTCGAGGAAGCGGCCCTCCACGGCTGTCCCCTCGTCGTCGTCCACGGCTGGTCCCCGCCGCCGGTCCTCGGCTACGCACCGGCCTTCGACGCCGGCGTGCACGCGGAGATGGCTCGCGGCGTCGCCACGGCATTGGACGAAATGCTGCATCCATGGCGTGCGAGGTTCCCCTCGGTGACAGTCGACCCGCGCGCCACCATCGGTTCGGCAGCGGTCCGGATCCTCGACGCCGCCGTCGGCGCCACCCTCGTCGTCGTCGGCCGGCGCATCCGCCGCGCCGAGTACGGCACCCACGTCGGCGCGATCGCGCACGCCGTCATGCACCACTCGGCGTCCCCGATCGCCGTGGTCGCCCATGACTGAGCCCCACCGCATCGCGGTACGCGTCGTGGTACTCGTACGGGCCCACCACCCCGAGTGACCCCCGTCGCCGCCGATCCGGGTCCGCCCGGGCAGGGCGGACCCGGATTCCCCGACGGCCGTCACAGCAGCCAGCGGTTGCGGCGGACGAACGGCAGGGTCTGCCAGCGAGCGCCCAGGCCCCCCGAACGCTGTGTGGCGACTACTGCGAGCATCACCAACACGGCCGCGTACAGGACGTGATAGTCCACCAGCGGATTCGTCGACATGCTGAGCTGGCCGTCCGACAGGTGTCTGGCGGGAGGCCATTCGGCGGCCCACATGAGGGCCATCATCACGGTGCCCGCGGCAGCCGCGACCCGCAGGGCGACCCCGCTCGCCAGGGCGACACCGATGCCGAGCAGTCCCAGCATGAAGGTCCAGTCGGCCCAGGCCGTGCCCGCCCAGGCGTGGAAGGTCTCCTGCAGGGGCCCGGCGGCGACACGGCTCAGGAAGCCCTTGGTGGGAGACCCTCCGTCGATCCAACCCTTGCCCGCCTGGGTCGCGTATCCCCAGCCGAACGTCTTGTCACCGAAGGCCCAGAGGAACGTGAAGGCGATGAGCAGGCGGGTGCCGGCCGCAATGCGCGAGACGGCCAGAGGCAGGGTGAGTTCGTCGGCCGCGGTGCCGGATGCCGCGGTCGAGGTGGTCTTGCGTCGGCCGGCGAAGGACATCCCCGACTGTCGGTGCTGATGCAGAGCCATGGCGTAGGAACCTCTTCTCTCACGGGCAGGCAGTGTTGCCTGCCCGGAGCCAATGTCCCTCGGTGCCGAGCGTGGGCCACGGGGGCGAACGGCCCGCACCATGCGGCCAACGGTCCCTCGACGCAACGGTTTCGCGGCTCTCCCGGCACCGCCAGACAGGGCAGCGGTCCGCAGCGACCACGCGCTCATTCCGCTCCTGAGGGCCGTGTGGCCGGCAGACGGGCCGACAGGCCCCTGGAGGGCCGGCTCAGCCTTCACCGACAGTGGGGCCGGCACGGCGCACGGCGCTCCGTGGACGACGCAAGGGAGGTGAGTGCCATGGCCGGTCTCCTTGCCATCGGCGCCATCACATCGATCGGTATCGGCGCCATCCTCACCTTCGCGGTGGACTGGCAGTGGCACAACGCCGACCGGCCGCTCGTCGGACTGATCCTGATGGCCGTCGGCTTCATCGCGCTCGCCGCCGCTACGAGGCTGGACCGTCCGGGCAGCGGTACGAACTCCATGCACGGCATGTGAGTCGCCGCGCACCCGGCCGCCGGCTCCGCAGGGACCAACGGACCTCGCCATCAGGCCCGTCGGCCCCTGCGGAGCCCGCTGAGAAGGGAGTTGACTGGCCGTAACGGCGAGGACACCCCGCCCTTCGAAGGGACGGCCATGACGGACGACGCGCAGATATCCCGGGCCTGTCTGGTCAGTGGCGGAATCGCCTCGCTTGCCGCGGCGGTCTTCCTCGTACGGGACGCCGCGATGCCCGGCGAGAACATCCGCATCCTGGAGGAACTGCCGACGGCGGGCGGCGCGCTCGACGGTGACGGCGCCCCGGAGTCGGTCAGTCACTCGCGGCGGCCGGATGCCGGAGGACGAAGCCTACGTCTGCCTGTGGAACCTGCTGGAGACCATTCCCACGCTCGGCGACGACGCGGTTTCCGTCCTGCAGGAGACCGAGGAGTCCGAGGAGTTCAACGACCGCTGGCTCACACACGCCAACGCCCGGCTGATCGACGGCGACGGCCACATCCTGGACGCTTCCCCGCTGGACTTCACCCTCGCCGACCGGGTGGAGACGGCCCGGCTGCCGTCTACCACGCGCTGTCCGACCCGATGACGGCGCTTCGGGCACTCAAGGCCGTCTTCGCCTGAGCCCGGCCCGAACACGCCCGCACGCCGCTCCCGCACGCGGCTCCCGCCCCCGCTCCCGCACGCGGCTCCCGCCCCCGCCCCCGCTCCCGCTCCCGCTCCCGGAGGTCCTCGTCATGCTCGACGCTTCGCTCATTCCTCCGCCCAGGTGCAGCCCCCGGCCCCCGGCCCGAACGGTCACCGTCGGTCTCGACGGTTCTCGTGCGAGCCTGGCTGCCGTCTCGTGGGCCGCGGCCGAGGCACGCCGCCGCGGTGTGGCGCTGCGGCTCCTGCACGTATGGGATCTGGGGCCGGACGTCCACTCACCGCTCATCGGACACGGAGCGCCGGAGGCGCATCCCCGCGCGACGGCAGAGCGGGTGCGCCACGACCACCCGGGCCTGGACGTCTTCACGCTGGAGCGGTGCGGCGAGCCCGCCTCGGTGCTGTGCCAGGCCGCGGCGGCGTCCGACATGTTGGTGCTCGGCTCACGCGGGCTGGGCGGGGTCGCCGGGTTCGCCGTCGGCTCGGTGGCCCTGGCCGTGGTCGCCCGTACCCGGCATCCGATCGTCCTGGTCCGGGATCCCGAGCCGGCGACGGGTGGCGACGTCGTTCTCGGCCTGGACCTCTCTCACCCGTGCGACGAGGTACTGGAGTTCGCCTTCTCCCAGGCCGACCTGCGGGGAGCGCCGCTGCGCGTCGTCCACAGCCCGGGCCCCTCGGATGGCCGCAGATCCGAGGCGGTGGACACGGGCATGCCCTCGGACCCGGCCGCTTCCCATCGCCTGGCCCGGGTGATCGCCCCGTGGCAGCACTCGTTCCCAGGTGTACGCGTTACGGGGGAGATCCGCCCGGGCCGACCCGCGCGCCAGCTGCTGGTGGCGTCCGACACGGCCGGCTTGGTCGTCATCGGCCGCCGCACCCGGAACTCCCGACTCGGACCTCGCACGGGCGGGGTGACCCGCACCATGCTGCACCGCTGCCGCACTCCGCTGGCGGTCGTCCCGCACGACTGACCCTGTGCTCTCGAACGTTTCGGAGCCCGCCTGATCGTGGACCGAACGGCCCTGCTCCGAGGGGCCACTGAGCCCGACGGCAGGGACCATCGGCGCCCGCCGCGCCGCGCACGCGGTGACAGGGTTCATACATCGCCCCGCCCCCACCGGTAACTCGACTTCAGAGGAATCGAGCTGACGGTATGCAACAGACACGTCATGTCACTGCGGCAGGGACCGGGCCAGCCAAAAGCATCCCCACACACCGAGGTCGTGCGCCATGCCCTTCCATGTGGATTCCGAGACCGGCCGACTGAAGCAGGTCATCCTGCACCGGCCCGACCTGGAGCTCAAACGACTCACCCCGACGAACAAGGACGCGCTGCTCTTCGACGACGTCCTGTGGGTCAAACGAGCCAGGGAGGAACACGACGCCTTCGCGGACACCCTGCGCGACCGCGGCGTTCAGGTGCACCTCCTCGCGGAACTGCTGACCGAGACTCTGGCCCTTCCCGCGGCCCGCACGTTGATCCTCGACCGAGTCGTCGACGAGCGCGAGTTCGGGCCGCTGGCCACCGATCGGGTGCACGCCGCCCTGGACGTCATGGATCCGGGCGAGCTGGCGGCCTGCCTGGTGGGCGGCATCACGAAGACCGAGCTGCTGGCCCGTACCGGAGCGACGGCGAGCATACGACTGCACGCGATGGCGCCGGACGACTTCGTGCTGGCCCCGCTGCCCAACCACCTCTTCACCCGCGACACTTCGTGCTGGGTGTACGACGGCGTGAGCATCAACCCGATGCGCAAGCGGGCGCGGCGCCGCGAGACCGTCCACTTCGAGGCGATCTACGGCCACCACCCGCTGTTCGCAAAGGGCGACCACCAGCGGTGGTCGGACGGCCGGGCCGGCTTTCCCGCCACCATCGAGGGCGGCGACGTGCTGGTCATCGGCAACGGCGCCGTGCTGATCGGCATGAGCGAGCGCACCACGCCGCAAGCCGTCGAACAGCTCGCGCTGCGCATGTTCGCCGCGGGGTCCGCACGCCGCGTGGTCGCGGTCGACCTGCCCAAGGCCCGCAGCTTCATGCACCTGGACACCGTGATGACCATGGTCAGCGGCGACACCTTCACCCGGTACGCGGGCCTCGGCCCGTTGCGCTCCTGCACCATCGAGCCCGACGACGACGGCCGGGGGGTGAAGATCACCGACCACCTCCCGGAGGACTTCGACCAGGCCGTGGCCGACGCACTGGGCCTGGAGAAGATCAACGTCCTCACGCCCAGCCAGGACATCCGCTCCGCCGAGCGCGAGCAGTGGGACGACGGCTGCAACGTGCTGGCCGTGGAGCCCGGGGTGGTCGTCGCCTACGAGCGCAACGTCACCACCAACACCCACCTGCGCAGGAACGGGATCGAGGTCATCACCATCCGCGGCAGCGAGCTCGGGCGGGGCCGCGGAGGTCCGCGCTGCATGAGCTGCCCGGTCGAACGCGAAGCGGTCTGACCGCACGCACCGCAGAGCCGTCCCCGAAGTTTCCGTACGCCCGGAGGAGCCACCATGCCCGTCGACCTGCGCCACCGCACCTTCCTCAAGGAACTCGACCTCACCCCGGCCGAGTTCCGCCACCTCCTGGACCTGTCCGAACAGCTCAAGGCCGCCCGCTCGGCCGGCCATGAGCGCAAGCAGCTGAACGGCAAGAACATCGCCGTCATCTTCGAGAAGACCTCCACCCGCACCCGATGCGCCTTCGAAGTGGCCGCGCACCAGGAAGGCGCCCACGTCACCTACCTCGGACCCGCGAGTTCCCAGCTCGGCCACAAGGAGTCCGTCAAGGACACCGCCCGGGTGCTCGGCCGCTACTACGACGGCATCGAATACCGGGGCAGCGACCAGCGGCTGGTGGAGGAGTTGGCCCGGTACGCCGGAGTCCCGGTGTGGAACGGGCTGACCGACCAGTGGCACCCCACTCAGTCCCTCGCGGACGTGCTCACCATGTGGGAGCACACCGACAAGCCGCTGGAGCAGGTGTCGTTCGCCTACCTCGGCGACGCGCGCAACAACGTCGGCAACTCCCTGCTGATCACCGCCGCGATGCTCGGCATGGACGTCCGCATGGTCGGCCCCGCCACTCTGGCCAACACCCCCGAGGTGGTGGCCGAGGCACGTGCGGTGGCGGCGTCCACCGGGGCGCGGATCACCCTCACCGAGGACGTGGCCGAGGGTGTGGCCGGTGTCGACTTCGTCTACACCGACGTATGGCTGTCCATGGGTGAGCCGGCGGAGTTGTGGGACGAGCGGATCGCGCTGTTGCGGCCGTACCAGGTCTCGATGGACGTGCTGAAGGCGACGGGCAATCCGCGGGTGAAGTTCATGCACTGCCTGCCGGCGTTCCACGACAGCGACACCACCGTCGGGGCCGAGATCGCGGCGCGGACCGGCATGACCGCCATGGAGGTCACGGACGAGGTCTTCGAGTCGGCCCACTCGATCGTGTTCGACCAGGCGGAAAACCGGCTCCACACCATCAAGGCCGTCCTCGTCGCCACCCTCACCGACTGACCCCTTCGGCCCGATCGACGGAGAACTCCCCATGCGTGTAGTCATCGCCCTGGGAGGCAACGCCCTCCTGCACCGCGCCGAACGGCCGGACGCCGCCCCTCAGCTGGCGAACGTCCACAAGGCCGTCGCCGCGCTCGCCCCGTTGGCCGACCGGCACGAGCTGGTCATCACGCACGGCAACGGCCCACAGGTCGGCGTACTCGCCCTGCAGAGCGCCGCGGACCGCTCCCTGAGCAGCCCGTACCCCTTCGACGTCCTGGGTGCGCAGACCCAGGGGATGATCGGCTACTGGCTGCTGCAGAGCCTGCAGAACGCGCTGCCCGGCCGGCAGGTCTGCGCCCTGCTCAACCAGACTCTCGTCTCCGCCGCCGACCCCGCCTTCGCCGACCCCGAGAAGTTCGTCGGCCCCGTCTACGGACGGGCCGAGGCCCACGGGCTCGCCGCCGAGCGCGGCTGGACCGTCAAGCCGGACGGCGAACACTGGCGGCGGGTCGTCCCCTCGCCCCGCCCCCAGCGCGTCGTCGAAACCCGTGTCATCCGGCTGCTGCTCGAATCCGGCGCCATCGCCGTCTGCGCGGGCGGCGGCGGAGTCCCGGTGGTCCGCGACGAGCAGGGGCGGTTGGCGGGTGTCGAGGCCGTCGTGGACAAGGACCTCACCGCCGCCCTGCTGGCCGAGGCCCTGGACGCCGACTTCTTGTTGCTGCTGACCGACGTCCCGTACGTCGAACTCGGCCACGGCACCCCGCAGGCCGAGCCCATCCGGCACACCACCCCCGCCCGCCTGCGGGCGGGGCGCTTTCCGGCCGGGTCCATGGGACCGAAGGTCGAAGCCGTCTGCCGCTTCGTGGAGCTGACCGGCGGCACAGCCGCGATCGGCGCCCTCGAAGACGCCCGGGCCATCCTCGACGGGGCCGCGGGCACCGTCGTGACCCCACACGGCCGCCCGTACCAGGACGGCACCCTCACACTCCGGGAACAGACATGAGCACCAGCACCACTCCCCCGGCGGGCCGCGAGATCGACAGCCCCGACGACACCGGACCGGGCCCCGGCTCGCCCTGCGCACCTGCCGGGGGCGGCAGACGCCGTCTGCACTTCCCCTCAGCCTTCACGGTGCTGGTGGCCGTGACCGTCGTCGTGTGGGCCCTGACCTTCGTCATATCGGCAGGCCGCTACGACATCGCGCCGGACGGCGCTCCGATCCCCGGCACGTACCACGCTGTGGAGCGGACCACGGACTTCCTCGACCGGCTCAAGGACCTGTTCCTCTCGCCCGTCAACGGCCTGTACGGGGTCACCGACTCCGGGACCGGGCTGACCGCGCCGGGCGCCGCCGGGTCGTTCGCGGGCGCCGCCGGAGTCTTCCTGTTCATCCTGGCAGTGGGCGCGTTCATCACCGTGACCATGCGCACAGGTGCGCTCAACCTCGGCGTGGCCCGCCTCGCACACCGCCTGCGCGGACACCGGACCCTCCTCCTCGTGGTCCTCCTGTCGGTCTTCTCGCTGGGCGGAACCACCTACGGGATGGCGGAGGAGACACTCGGCTTCTACGGTCTGGTGATCCCGCTGATGCTCGCCCTGGGCTACGACCGGATGGTGGCGGCCACCGTGATCATGGTGGGTGCCGGGGTGGGGACGCTGGCCTCCACCGTCAACCCCTTCGCCACCGGTGTCGCGTCCGACAGCGCGGGCATCGGTACGGGCGAGGGAATCCTGCTGCGGCTTGTCATGTGGGTGTGCCTGACGGCCATCGCCGCCTGGTACGTGGTCCGGTACGCCAGGCGCGTCCTGGCCGACCCGTCGCGCTCGCTCACCCCGGCCACCGACGAGGACCTCGCCCTCGCGGCGCAGGGCGAGGAGGAAGCCTCTCTCACCGGTCGGCACCGCACCGTCCTCGGCGTCTTCGCCGGGACGTTCCTCTTCATGATCTTCGCGGTCGTCCCGTGGGCGGACCTCGGCGTCACGTTCCTGCCGACGCTCGGCTGGTACTTCCCGGAGCTGGCGGCCCTGTTCATCGTGGCTGCCGTCGCGGTCGGCCTGATCGGCGGCCTCGGCGAGCACGGCACGTCCGAGGCGATCACCCGTGGGGCCGGGGACTTCGTCGGCGCGGCCATGATCGTCATGCTGGCCCGCGGGGTCACCGTGATCATGAACAACGCCGCCGTCACCGACACCATCCTGAACGGCCTGCACAGCGCCGTGTCGGGCACGTCCCACGGAGCCTTCTCGGTACTGATGTTCCTGGTCAACGTTCCCCTGGCGTTCCTCGTACCGTCCTCGTCGGGCCACGCCGCCCTCGCCATGCCGATCCTGGCCCCGCTCGCCGACTTCGCCGGCGTCAGCCGGTCCCTGGTGGTCACGGCGTACCAGTCGGCATCGGGCTGGGTGAACCTGATCACGCCGACCTCGGCCGTCGTCATGGGCGGCCTGGCCCTGGCCAAGATCCGCTACGACCAGTACCTGCGCTTCGTTGCCCCCCTGATGGGAGCTCTGCTCCTGGTGATCGGCGGATTCCTGGTCCTGGGCGCTGCGCTCGGCTGAGCCCGGTCGGACCTGCCCCGGCCTGCGCCGGGCTGGAGGTCTGTCGGGCTGTGCCGTTGATTCGGGAAGCCGGACGCGTACCAGAGGGACGTTCGGCCCCGGCCCAGGGCCTCCCGGACCATCCTCCCTCCACGGCACGGCACGGGAGGGTGGGACACGCGCCGCCGACGGTGGTCGCGCTCTCACACACTTTCCTGGAGGAACACCATGTCACGAACGGTCGTCGTAGGCCTGGACGGATCACCCGCATCGCTGGCCGCCGCCGAGTGGGCGGCGCGCGAGGCCCGGCTCCGCCGGCTCCCGCTCAAGCTGCTGCACGCGGTGGAGTACTGGGCGCCGCCCTACGGGTACGCGTCCCTCGCCGGGGCTCCGGCCCCGGCCCCGGCCTCGACCGAATACTGGGGCGAGCGCATCCCCCGGGAGGCCTTCGAGCAGCTGACCGAGCGTCACCCCGGCCTGGAGATCAGCACGGAGCAGATGGATGGCCAGCCCCTGACGGTCCTGGCCGACGCCGCGCAGGAGGCGGAGGTGCTGGTCCTCGGTTCGCGCGGGCTGGGGGCGATGACGGCGTTCCTCGTCGGCTCGGTGTCCCAGGCCGTGCTCGCCCACGCCGAGCGCCCGGTGGTCGTCGTGCGGACGGGCTCATGGATGGAGAGCGCCTACCTGTCGGCGCCCGACGGCAGCGGGCCGCAGGAGGGTGCCTACCGGCCGGTCGTGCTCGGGCTGGACCTCTCCCGTCCCTGTGACGAGCTCCTCGACTATGCCTTCCACGCGGCGGCAGCGCGCCGGGCCCCGCTGCGCGTGGTCCACGGCTGGAGCATGCCGCCCGCCTACACCTTCGACCCGGCGCTGATCGCCCCCGAGATCCGCGACGGCATGGCGGCCGGAACGGCCACCGCACTTGGGGACGCGCTGCGGCCCTGGCGGAGCAAATACCCCGAGGTCCGGGTCGAGGAGGAATCCTCGGTCGGCCCGGCCGCCGGCCACCTCGTGGAGGCCTCGGCCGGTGCCTCGCTCGTGGTCGTCGGCCGACGGATCCGCCGCTCGGCGATCGGCACGCACCTCGGCCCGGTCGCCCACGCCCTGCTCCATCACTCCGCCGCCCCGGTCGCGGTCGTTCCGCACCCCTGAGGCGGGTGCCGCACCGGACCGGTGCCACCGGACCTGACGGCCGGTGTCAGTCCCCCGAAGGGCGTCCGCACTCGTCATCGCAGACGAGTCAACGGGCGCCCTTCGCCATGGCCGCGGCCGGCACACCAGGGCCGGGCCCGAACGGAGGGCGGTCGGGCCCTCCTGCCCGTCCCGGAGTGACACCTTGACGCTGTCCCTGGACACATCGGCAAAACTGTCCCATGGGCAGGGACAGCAGGCGGACGGGACCCGATGGCCACGTCGCGTCATGGTGCAGCGGGATGACCATCGTGCGCAGCGGCATCACGACCAGCCGTGACTCGGACTGTTCACCGAGGACGTCGCCATCGAGGCCGTGCCAGCCAAGACGGCGGTACAGCGCTTACAGAAACGGCCGGCAGAACAGCAGAGCGTGGCGTGGGCCCATCGTGCGGGCGTGCTCGCGTAACACGGTGAACGAGGCCGAGCGCCGTCCCACAGGCTCACACGGCCGGAACAACGATCACCGGGCAGGGCGCCCGGTGCAGCAGACCATCGGCCACGGAGCGGAGCCGCGTGTCCGCGTGTGCTCCGGTGGCACCGCGGCCGACGACAAGTGCGAGGGCGTGTTCGGAGGCCTTGGCAAGTTCCTCCACCGGTTGCCCGACCGGGAGTTCGTGGGTCAGCACGACGCCCGGATGCTTCTGCGCCCAGTCGGCCGTCGTCTCGAACAGCATCCGTCGCTGCTCCTGGAGGGCGGTCTCCTCGCCCTGGGTCATGACGGCCGACGGCTGCCGGACCGAGAGCGCCCGCACTCCGGCCCCTCGCGCGTCGGCCTCCTCCAGCGCGAACGCCAGGGCCGCCTTCGAGGACTCGCTGCCGTCGATGCCGACGACCAGGTAGGGCGCCTGCCCGGGGGTGTGCTCGTCGTCGCGACGCGCGTGGGCCGTCTCCGGACGGGTTCTCCCCTCCACGTGGCGCACGACGGTCCCGTCCGCACCCTCGTCCGTGGGGGGTGCCTCGTGCCGCGAGGGCACGGACACGACGATCCGGAGCCCCAGACCGCGCCGCCCCGCCTCGTCGGCTGCCTGGGCGAGGGACGGGTACCAGTTCCTTCCGGGGGCGATGCCGACGAGGATTTCGCGGCCTTCGGTGGTCGTCATGACGCCTCGTTCCGGTGTTCGTCGCTGTGGCGCGGGATGAGCTCGACGGGGCAGTACGCGTGGTGCACGAGACCGTGGGTCGCACGCCCCAGGGTGCGGCCGATGGAACCGGGCGACCGGCGCCCGCCCATGACCAGCAGGTCCGCGTGGCGCGATGCCTCCACCAGGACGCCGGCGACCGACACGCCCTCCAGGGCGTCCGTCTGGACGGTCAGCGAGGGGTACTCGTCCCTGATCTGCTCGGCGACGGCCGCCAGGCTCTGCTCATGGGCGTCGGCCGCCTCGTCGGACTTGGTGAGGGTTCTCGCCACCGAGCCGACGGCCTCGAGCAGGTTCCGCACGTGCAGCAGCCGCAGTGTGGCCTTGCGCAGCTCCGCCGCGCGGGCGGCGTGGCGGACGCAGTCGAGGTCGTGCTCGTCTCGGACGGCGGCCAGTACGACCCCGTGGGTGGGCTCGTCCTCGCTCCCCCGCACGACGATCACGGGCGTACGGGCCTCCGCGGCGACCTTCAGGCCGACCGGCCCCAGCGTCAGGGAGCTGAAGCCTCCCGGACCCCGGTTGCCGACGACGAGGGTGCCGCGGGTGCCCGCGGCCCTGCGCAGGCTCATCGCGGGCCCGCTACGGCTGAACTCCGTCGAGACGGAGAGCGCGGGATGACGGTCCTGAACGGCTGTCGCAGTGCCGTCCAGGAGCTCCCTGGCCTCGGCACGGACCCGCTCGGCGTCCTCGTCCGAGAGGTCCAGGACGCGGCCGTCGATGTCGGACCCGTACACGATGTGCAGGGGGCGCCGACGCCGTGCGGCCTCGTCCGAGGCCCAGAGCGCCGCCCTCCGGGCCGGCTCGGACCCGTCGACGCCGACGACGACCGATCCCAGTTCCGGACCACTCCTGTTGCTTTCCACAATTCCTCCTTGCCGAGCACCACTTGGGAACAGCTCTACGCTGACAGTGCGGCTCCTGGTGGGGAGAGGGGCCCTGTGGACCCCGTCCGGGCCGAAGGTCCCTGCCGAGGTCCACGGGCAGCCTGCCGGCCCTCGACCGGAGGCCGACTGGTGCCGCACCGGGCCCGTTCGGCCTCTGGTCCGCCCGGGGCGAGGGATCAGGCGGGCCGGCGGGAAGCACGGCCTATGCCGCGGTGTTCGGTGGCGCGAGGGAATCGTTTGCCTGCGCGGGGGTCGTCGGCGTCGACCGGACAGTCGGCTGCGCCGTCGACGACCCGGTGCCGGAACCTGCACCGCTTCTCGACACCGGTCGGGTGATTGACGGGGCGGCATTGCTGCGACGAATGAGCCGTCGACGTGATCGATCGGCTCAACTACGAGGACGACTACATGTCGGTGGACGAGTCGAAGGCCATCGAGCGGTAGGAGAGGACCGTGAGACATCGAGAGCTGCGCGAGCCGACGACCCGCGAAGTCGTCACCGTCGCCGCGAACACCCCGTTCAAGGTGATCGTCCGGACCCTCGTCGAGCACCGGGTACCGGCGGTTCCGGTCATCGACCCGGCCGGCCGGCCGCTCGGCGTGGTCTCGGAAGGTGATCTACTGCCGAAATCCGGGCCGGGGCGACTGCTTCCGGGCGCTGGCGGAGCCGCCGCCGTGGCCGTGGACGCGACCGGCGGGACGGTCGAGGTGCACGGAACGGTGCAGTGCAAGAGCCTCGTCCCGGTGATCGAGCGGCTCTGCCGGACCGTGGACGGCGTGGTCTCCGTGGCGCAGCACCTCGGCCATGCCATCGACGGCTCGGCACAGGCGTGAGGGAAGTCCCGTCAACTGTCGTCCGGCCCCACCCCCGTCGTCGAGGGCCGGCGCACCCGTCGGTCCGCGCTCGGCACCCGCACCGGCCCCGCCGGCCACGCCCTCATGCACCACGCGGCCGCACCGGCCGCGGTCGTCGCCCACGGCCGAGACCGGCCTCGCAGTCAGGAAGTCCCATGGCCACCACCCCGCACCCGGACAGCGCAACCGTCACCCGCCTCGTCGAAGACGCCGTCACCGCACCCTCCATGCACAACGCCCAGCCCTGGCGGTTCGTCTACCGTTCCCACTCCGGGACGATCGAACTCCACGGGGACCCCGGCCGGGCCATGCCGCACACCGATCCGGACCACCGGGCCCTCCACCTGGGCTGCGCCGCCGCGCTGTTCAACCTGCGCGTGTCCGCCGCCCGGGCAGACTGGGAATCCCTCGTACGGATACTGCCCGACGACGGCGACCCGTGGTTCCTCGCCACCATCCAGCTCCGGCAGGCCCCGGCCACCGACCAGGAACTCGCCGCCCTGCACCCGGCCCTGCGCCGTCGTCACACGAGCCGCTTCCCGTTCACGGACGAGGAGATTCCGCCCGCGCTGCTCGACGGCCTCCGGTCCGCCGCCCTCCTCGAAGGCTGCCGCCTCGTCGTCCCGGACTCCTGGCACGCGGAAACGCTCCTCGGCCTGGTCCACGACTCGGAGCACCGGGAAGACATGGACCCCGCCGCGCAGGCGGAGGCCACGGCCTGGACCCACACCGGCACGCCGGCCGAGGCGACCCGGTCCGACGGCATCCCGACCGAGGCGTTCGGCCCCCTCTCCTCCGGCCCAGGAGCCACCGTCCGTGACTTCGGCCGCGACAAGCCGGTACCCGGCCGGGCCTGGGCAGCCTTCGAGCAGCGGCCGCAGATCGCGCTGCTGGGCACGTCGGGCGACACCCCGCGGGACTGGCTGCGGGCCGGACAGGCCCTGGAGCGGATCCTGCTCCAGGCCACCGCGGACGGCCTGGCCACCTCCATGACCTCGCAGCCCCTCGAATGGCCTGAGCTGCGCTGGACAGCACGCGATCCCCTCGCCGGCATGGGCCACGTCCAGATGGTCATCCGACTCGGCTACGGCCCCCAGGGTCCGGCGACCCCTCGCCGCCCCGCCGCCGAAGTCCTGGAGATCCGGTGACGGCCCGCCCCGTCACCGCCCGTCCCACGCTGCCTGGGCAGGGTGAGGGAAGCGCATCCGACAGCCACGGCGAACGAGGCTCTCAGCAGGCGGGGCCGAGCTCGGCGCTGATGTGGTGAGCCCAGGTCCGAATCCGCTCGGGGTTGCGGAAATCGCCTCCCTTGCCCGCACGGACCATCGCCCGGGCGATGAACCCCGGTGTGCCCGCCCCGATGCTGCCGCCGAAGGTGATGTGCTCCCGCGCGCCGAGCCTCTGCATCGCCCTGGCCACCCCCGGCACCGGCGGGATGGCCTGCTGCTCGGCCGAACTGTCGACAGGACCGCTGCTGAACAGGTAGACGGCGCGGTGCTTGAGGTTGATCTCGTTGCGATCCGCGCAACTCTCGGCCTCACCGCTCCAGCGGCCCGCGTACAGGGCGCCGCCGAGCACGACGGCGTCGTAGCCGCGTACGTCGTCCACCTCGCCCGCGCGGACGACGACGGCCTCCAGGCCGTCCTCGCGGAGGGTTTTGCCGATCTCCGTCGCGATACCGGCGGTCGCACCGTGCTTGGTTCCGTAGGCGACCAGGACCCGCTTGGCAGTCATGGCGACTCTCCCCTGGTATCGGTCCGCTGTTGTCCGACCTCACTGTCTCGGGGAGGGTGGCACGTGCGCTGGGGGCCATCGGCCCCAGGCTGGGGCCGTTCGGCCCGCACTGCGAAGTCCGGGCCCTGGGAAAGTGACTCTCACACGTGCCCGCCTACCCGAGGAGAGCCCAGGGGGTAGGTCCCTCCTGGGCCGCCGCCCCGGTCCGGACGGGCCCCGAGGTGTGCGCCGGAAGGCCCTCCCGGCGCTCGGGACCCGGCGGCGGCCCGAGGGGGAAGAGCCGGAAGCCCCCGACCGCCCTGCCGCACGTACGCGGAGGTTGCCGCACCCCGTAGATTCGCATCATGGTTCACGTACTCGCCAGCAGAATCCTGCTGCGCCCCACGGATCCGGAACGTTCCCGCGTCTTCTACGGCGGGGCGCTGGGCCTCTCCGTCTACCGCGAGTTCGGGACCGGACCGGACCGCGGCACGGTCTACTTCATCGGCGGCGGATTCCTGGAGGTCTCGGGCCGCTCCGAGGAGCCGCCGGCGCCGGGCCTGCGGCTGTGGCTGCAGGTCGCCGATGTCCGCGCCGCGCACGAGGAGCTGGTGGCGGCGGGGGTCCGGGTACTGAGGGCGCCCGTGAAGGAGCCGTGGGGGCTGATCGAGATGTGGATCGCCGACCCGGACGGGGTGCGGATCGCGGTCGTGGAGGTACCGGAGGACCACCCGTTGCGGTACCGCCCCTGAGCGGACGCGACTCCCTTCGGTGAACTCTCCGGGTACCGCGTCCGAGGGCGGCACGCGTTCAGTGCGGCTTCACCCAGCCGTGCCGGACGGCGTGACCACCGAGCTGCATCCGGGTCCGGACTCCGGCCATGTCCATGAGGTGGCGCAGGCGTCGGTGAAGCGTGCGCGGCGACAGGCCGAGCTGCGTCGCGGCGATCGGGTCCGTCAGGCCGGCCAGCAGGAGCGCGAGGATCTTTCTGTCCAGGTCGGTCGGGCCTCCGTCACGGAGCTCGACGGTGGGTGCGGCTTCGCCGCCGGTGCCGGACAGTTCGAGGGGTTGGGCGGTGCGCCACACCGTCTCGAACAGCGCGTCCATCGCGTCCAACAGGCCGCTGCCGTGCAGCAGCACGGCGCCGGGTTCTCCGGCCGGCGTGACGGCGAGCGGAACGAGGCCGAGCTCGGCGTCGGCCAGCACGAGTTTCATCGGCAGCTGGTCGGCGACCCGCAGTTCCACACCGCTGCTCAGTGAGGTGATCGCATCGTCGATGATGCCGGGCTCCGCCAGCACGGCCCGGTCCAGTACCGCCCGGAAGTGCACGCCCCGTCCGAGGGCCATGGGTTCGGCCGTGTTCTCGTCGGGCGGCAGGGCGACGAACGGTGCGGTGATGAAACTGCGGACTTGCGTGCGGGCGGCCTGCTGCACCTGGAGGAAGCGATGGCGGATGGCGTCGACACCCGTGACCACCTCGATCAGATCGCTGATGCTGCTCCCGGTCATCGCCGCCCGGTGTTCCTCGGCGAACGTCACCAGTGCCCGCTCGGCCATGCGCAGCCCGTCCCGGCGCTGGGTGATGAGCGCGCCGAGTGCCATGGCCGGCGGCGCGGCGGTGAACCGCTCGTCCGACGACCGGGTCACCAGTCCCCACCCGACCAGACGGGCCAATGCCTGGTCGACGTGGGCTCGCGGGAGGGCGAGCAGGTCCGACAGCGGCATCGCGGTGGAGTCCGGACGTCCGAGCAGCGCTCGGTAGACGCGCTCGTCATCGGATTCCAGGCCCAGAACATCCAGCATCGGCGACCGACTCTCTTCCGCTTGTCGCAGCGGGGAGAGTATGCGCCATGGCGGCAGACCCTGAATAGTCCCTGGTGGGAGCAGGTGCGACGGGAAGGGCCCCGGGAAGTCGCCTCCCCGGGGCCCGAAGTTGCGGTTCATCGCAGGCCGTACGCCCGGATGATCTCGTTCTTGACGCTGAACCCGCTGTCCGTCCCGGCGCTCGCGCGGACCGAGACGAAGCCGCCGGGCTTCTTGGCCGTCCTGAACGAACCCTTCCAGTAGCCGTCGCCGCCCTGGGTCAGGCTCACCTTCTGCCACGTGGCGCCGTCGTCGTAGGAGACGTCGAGTTTCACCGTGGTGACGGTGCCGGGGACCGCCGAGAGGTTCAGCGACACCGGCTTGAGCGCGATCTGCTGGGTCGCATTGGCCCTGACGTCGCCGTGCAGGTCCGACTCCAGCTTGTAGTCCAGGTTCAGCGCCGAGAACGGTTCGAAGTAGTCCGACTCGACGGTGTCCGACATGAACGTCCACTCGGTGTGCGTGCGCGTCGACAGCCGGAAGACGTCACCGGGCCGCTCCACATCGAGGACCGTGCGGTAGGGCAGGTTGCCCGCCGGTACCTCCACCCACTGCATGTCTCCGCTGAGCGGGTTGTCGTGGATCAGCGTGTCGCCCTGGAACACCTGCAGGTGGGATGGCGTCTCACCCCACGGCAGGTAGCCTCCCAGCCGCATGTTGTCGCTGGCGGAGGCCCACGCCTGTACGTTCCAGGTCATGTAGTTGCCCCAGCGGGAGTTGTACACACCGAAGGACTCGCTCTGGGCTGGCCGGGTGACCGGAGCGAACCAGTCCAGACGGGTGGCGCTGCCCTTGGCGTACGTGTTGTCGCCGGACACCATCGTCCACGGCAGGGCACCGTCGACGCCCTGCGCGTGGAACTCGCGCCAGACCTGGCCCGGGGTCACCCACTCGGTGCGGGTGCCCGGGTGCCACTCGGTGTCCGGGAAGTTGAACGACGGGTCGAGGGTGAAGTCGGAGCGGTAGCCCTCCGCCAGCCGGTCGCCCGCGGCGGCGTAGTAGCGCGCGTCGATCCGGGCGAGGTCGGCCTTGGCCGGCTTGTAGACCAGGGCCCGGTCCGGCACCCGGCCGGGGTAGTCCCGGGTC
This sequence comes from Streptomyces sp. NPDC006450, assembly GCF_040612195.1. NCBI lineage: Bacteria > Bacillati > Actinomycetota > Actinomycetes > Kitasatosporales > Streptomycetaceae > Streptomyces > Streptomyces sp. NPDC006450. The sequence continues at coordinate 19,813 of NZ_JBEXPT010000046.1, forward strand.
AGGTCGTAGACGAAGGGCGTGTACTCGGTCTGCCGTGCGGTCAGCACGAGGTTGCCGGCCTTGGCCATCGCGATGAGGGTCCTGCCCGCGTCGCGGTGCACGCTGGCGACCGGGATGGCCGACTCTCCGACGTACTCCATCAGCGCGCCGACCCCGTCGTTGACCACGATCAGCACCTTCGCGCCGGCCGCGGCCGCGGCCGCGGCGCGCTCCTGCGGCGAGAGCTCGTCATTGCGCTCGATGACGACGACCTTGCCCTTGGCCTTGGCCTTCCCGTACTCGGCGACCGTGCCGCTGCCCGCGTAGACGGCGCTCAGGGTGTCCGTGGCGGTGCCCAGGGCGCTGCCCGCCTGCACCAGGGTCTCGAAGCGGAGCCGGTCGCCCGGCGTGCTCAGAGCGAGCAGCGGCTCGCCCTTGCGCCAGCGGGTGACCAGCATGAAGTCGCCCTGCTTCATCACCTCGGTCGGCGCGACGTACACGTCGTCGTACGACGGCGGCAGCACGTACGCGCTGCGGTAGTCCATGAAGGCGTCGAAGCCCTTGTAGTGAACGTTGAAGTCGACCTTGCGCTGGCGGTCCTCGGTGCGCTGCGGCGCCCCCGTCTGCAGCAGGCGGGCCTTGCTCGCGTCGAGCACCACGTCGGCGGAGCCGTCCTTCAGGATGGTCTCAGGGTCGACCAGCACGGCCAGACCGGAGCGGTCCCCCTGCTCACCGGCCACGTCGAGGTAGGCCGTGACGGTGTACTGGCCCGGCGCCATGCGCAGGGTGGTCGAACCGTCGACGTGGACCGACCAGGGCCAGTTGTCGCCGGCCAGGTTGATCCCGACCATGCCGGCGGCGGGCTTGCCGTCCCGGCCGACCAGCTTGATGTTCAGGTCGTAGCGCTCTTCTTCCTTGATGAACGCCACGGAGGTGCGGGCCACCGGCTTCCCCGTGGCGGCGTCGGCGGCAACGACGTAGCCGACGTGCCGGCCGGCCGGGGCATTGCGCGGGTCACCGGTCACCGGGACGGTGGCGACGCCGCCCGCCGGGACGGTCAGGGTGGGGGCTCCCAGTGTGAACGAGCCGCCGCCGGTCAGGGTCAGGTTCAGGGTGATGTCGGCGGAACCGGAGTTGGTGTAGGTCAGGTCCTGGGTGACGGCGCCGTCGCTCGGCTCGTGCGGCCAGGTGTAGTCGCCGAAGAAGAGCGATCCGGTGCCGCGGACCGTGGTGCGCACGGCGGCGGCCACGTCGAGACGGCCGGCGCCGACCTCGTACGGCGAGTACCCGCCGTCCAGACCCTTCGCCGTGCTCATCAGGTGTTCCTTGAGCTGCGCGCCGGTCCAGCCCGGGTGCTGCTGTGCCAGGATCGCCGCCGCTCCGACGACGTGCGGGGTGGCCATCGAGGTGCCGCTGATGGTGCGGTAGAGGCCCTGGCCGCCGTCGGTCATCTCCTGCGAGCGGGCCGCGGTGATGTCCACGCCGGGCGCGGCGATGTCCGGCTTCATACCGCCGGAGTAGGCGAGCGGGCCGGTGCTGGAGAAGGACGCGAGCTGGTCCTGCTTGTCCGTGGCGGCCACGGTCAGCGCCGACGCGGCCGCTCCCGGTGCGGAGATGCTCTCCGGGCCCGCATTGCCGGCGGCGATGACGAACAGCGTGCCGTACTGCGCGGACAGCGCGTCGACCATCTGCGACATCGGGTCGCTGCCGTCCGTCGGGTAGGAGTTGCCGAGGCTCATGTTGACGACGTCAGCACCGGATTCGGCGGCCCACTGCATGCCGGCCATCACCCAGGAGTCCTGGCCGGACCCCTCCGGGCCGCCGAGCACCTTGCCGACGAACAGGTCGGCGCCGGGGGCGACGCCCTTGTCGGCGCCCCCGGAGGCGGCGCCCGAACCGACGATCGTGCCGGCCACGTGCGTGCCGTGCCCGTTGACGTCCGTCACGCCCTCACCCGGCACGAAGCTGGTCGTGCCGTCGATCAGGCCCGCGAAGTCGGGGTGGTTGACGTCGATGCCGGTGTCGAGCACCGCGACCTTGACACCCTTGCCCGTGTACCCGGCCGCCCATGCCTCGGGCGCGCCGATCAGCGGCACGCTCTCCTTCAGGGTTGCCTTCACCCGTCCGTCGAGCCACAGCTTCGCCACGCCCGCGCCCAACGTCGTGCCGCCGCGCGGCGCGACGTCGGTCCAGAAAGTGCGGGCCTGCCGCTTCTCGGTGCTGAGCGCGGTACCGCGGATGCCCTTGAGCTCGCGGCTCAGCTTGCTGCCCCGGGGGGCCGTCGGCGGTGCCACCGAGCGGGACTTCGGCGCGGCGTACGTCGCGATCAGCGGCACCGCGGACGCCTTCGCGTCGTCGTAGCCCATGGCGATCAGGTCGGTGACGTTGAACAGCCGCCGGTCCAGCTTGTCCGTGCTCAGCAGCGGCGCCGCCTCGTCCGGGATGACGAACAGGTCGCCCGCGATCTCCTGGATCTTCACTCCGCCGACGGCATTGTCCGGCCGGTCGATGTCGGCGGTCTGCTTGCCGTCGGCCATCGTGGTGACCGTGACGACGTCGCCGGTGACCAGGGTGACCTTGTGGGTCGTCGAGGACCGGGCGGGCACGGGGGGCTTGTTCGGAGCGGCTTGTGCGGGTGATTGCAGAGCGGCGAGTCCGGAAGCCAGCAGCGGTATCGCGGTGGCGACCGAGACCAGCTGCCGGCGTCTGCGGCGCACGGCTGAAGAGAGCGAAGGGAAGGACATGCCATGGGTCTATCGGCCGGGTGGCACCGACGTGAATGCCTGACGGGGGCAAGTCTTTGCCATGGCACGGATTCGACACCGATGAACCGAACACATCGGGTCGAAGTCGTACGTGTCGCCTGGATCCACTCCGATGTGCCCGCGAAGCATCCGCACGAACACCGGAGGAATGGGGACGGGACGCGTCGCGGTGGCAGCACGACGTTTCACCGGGTTCAGGCGGTCAGCCGCTGCACGGTCCTTTCGAGGGCCGAGATGACGTCGCCGGCGCGCGCGACGGAGTGTGCCGTGGCCAGTTCGACGCTGAGCCGTCCGGCGAAGCTCGTGACGATGTACGTGGAGGTGGGGGCGGGCATCTCTTCGGGATTCGCCCGCCCGGCCGGACGGAACCTCTGATCGATGATGGCCCCGTGGAAGTCCTCGATCGCACAACCGGCCGGTGTGCGCAGGTCCGGGATGCTTCCCCAGTTCGTCAGCATGACCGTGTCGTCCGCCAGCACGTACGCCGTCCCGGCATCCTCCTCGCCGGCCCTCTCCACGGGTTGCGAAGCGTCCAGGTCCTGCCCCGTCAGGTGGAGTTGCGACTGCTGTACGACGCCGCCCTCGATGCTCGCGTTCAGTTCGCCGAGCAGGTCCTTGGCCAGGACCACCGGGTCGGTGTTCTCGCTGACGGATCGTCTGAATCCGACCGTGCCGAAGATGTTCGTCCCGGCGAAGGCATCCACCGGCGGGCTGATGCGGGTGCGTACGTCCACCGGGTAGATGAAGGGAACGGCCACCTCCTGCACGTGGTCGGCGACGGCCTTGACCTCGGCGTGGGCGATCATCACGGCCGCCGAGACCAGGCCGTGGACCGAGACCCCGTTGGCGCGCCCGAGCCGGGCCAGCGCCGACGTCGTACCGACCGTGAAGCGGATCCGGCCACGGGACGACGGAGCCCGCTCGGCGGGGGCCGCCGGCCCGGCCGGCGACCGCTCCCCCGCCCGTTCCGGCACCGCGACCGGTTCGAAGAGCTCTTCCAGGCCATGGCGGCCGAGTCGGGTGACCCCTCGGTGAGCCAGGAGCGCTTCCAGGGACTCCGGAACCGGGAAGACATCGAGTGGTGTGGGAAGCCCGGTTTCGACGATGTCGGTGTAGTGGCCCCACAGCTCGGCCAGGAGCGCCACCGATGCCCTCGCGTCGGCGATGCTGTGGTCCGTCAGCAAGGTGACCGTAGAGCGGTCACCGACGTGGGAAACCTCCAGACCGATGAGTTCGTCCGCGTGGTCCAGCTTGCGCGTCGCGGGCTCCGGATTCCCCTCGCCCGTACGGACCCGGATTGCGGGACCGGTGCGGTTGGCGTCGACGACGAGCTCGATTCCCTCCTGCCCGGAGCGGAGGTGTCCGGTGAAGACGGGATGGGCTCGGCACGAGGCCGCGAAGGCCTTCGACAGCGCGGACACGTCCAATGGTCCCGTCACAGTGACCGCATACGAAACGGTCTCCGCGGGCTCCACATGCGCGGTCTCGGTCGGCGCCAGCATCCGAACCGCGATGACCGCCGGGACCTTCTCGCTCATCGACAACCGCCGTTCCCACTCGAAGGCCTGTTCATGGGGGAACAGCCTAAACCGCGTCATAGGTGACATCGACCGAACATTGCGCCTTTTCGGCAACGGTGAGCTCGTTCTGCACCGCACACGATGCGGTGTCGGCGCGAGTGCACATCGGCCGATACCCAGTTGAAACACGGCTGTGGGGCGCTCGAAGCGGTCCCCTGATGAACCGGAAGTGCGCCTCTCCGAGGCTGTGGCGGTACCCGATCCCCGGTGTACGCGACATCGGAAGGCAGCTGCCGTGCTGAGCACCCCGTACCGTTCCGAGGCCGACGAGGAAGTGGAGCCGGCAGGCCCGCCCCCTTCGGCGTGCCCGTCTCGCTCCGGCATCCGCACCGGGCGCAGGCGTACCGGCGGCGGCCGCGGTCGGTTGATCGCCGCCGCCGCGGTCTGCTCCGCCCTGCTGATGGCGCTGCACGCGTGGATACCGAACGGGGCCGGCAACCTCGGCAGCCTGTTCCAGACGTTCCTGCCCTGGGCCGGGCTGAGCGTCCCCGTGCTGCTGGCGCTGGCGGCGGTGCGACGCTCTCGGCTCGCAGCCGTCGCCGTCCTGGCCCCCGCGGTCGCATGGGTCTCCCTCTTCGGCGGGATGCTCACCGACAGGCGTTCAGGCGGCGGGGACTTCACCGTGGTCAGCCACAACGTGGACGAGGAGAACCCCGATCCGGTGCGGACCGCGCGGGCGCTGGCCGCGTCGGGGGCGGACGTGCTGGCCCTGGAGGAGATGTCCACGAAGGCCACGCCCGTCTACGAGCGCGAGCTGGCCGCCGGCTATCCGTACCACTCCGAGAGCCTCGGTGTCAGGCTGTGGAGCAGGTACCCGCTGAACGGCGTGGAAGCGGTGCCGATCATGCCCTGGACGCGTGCCGTGCGGGCCACCGTCGACACCCCGGGTGGGCCCGTCGCGGTCTACGCCGCCCACCTCGCGTCGGTACGGGTGACCCCGGCCGCCGGTTTCACCACCGCGCGCCGCAACGAGGCCGCCGGGAAGCTGGCCCAGGCCGTACGGGCGGAACCGCTGGCCCGGGTCGTCGTGATGGGCGACTTCAACGGAACGGTCGAGGACGCGGCGCTGGAACCCGTGACCTCCGGGTTGCGCTCCGCGCAGCACGAGGCGGGCGCCGGCTTCGGCCTCACCTGGCCCGCCTCGTTCCCCGTGGTGCGCATCGACCAGATCCTGGTGAAGGGGATGAGCCCGACCTCCTCGTGGACCCTGCCGGCCACCGGCAGCGACCACCTCCCCGTCGCCGCCTCCCTCCGGCTGTGACCGCACCGCAGGCCCGACTGACTACGATGGGCTCTACATATGTCTGGTGATGAGCAGGTAGGTGGCGTGTCGGCACCCCGGGTCCCGGACCCCGTCAGCATCCTCGTCGTCGAGGACGACGCCACCATCCGCCGCGCCGTGCAGCTGTCCCTGGAGCGGTACGGCTACCGGGTCGCCGTGGCCGCGGACGGACTCGGCGGCCTGGAGGCGTTCCGGGCGGGCGCGCACGACCTGCTGATCCTGGACGTGATGCTGCCCGAGCTCGACGGCATCGGGCTGTGCCGCCGGATCCGCGAGGAGAGCCTGGTCCCGGTCCTGATGATGTCCGCGCGCGGGGACGCCCTCGACGTGGTCGCCGGACTGGAGGCGGGCGCCGACGACTACGTCGTCAAACCCGTCGACACCGCCGTCCTCGTCGCCCGCATCCGTACGCTGCTGCGCCGCGCGACGTTCCGGCCGGCCGGTCCGGGGACGGGTCCGGCGGGGTCTGCCGGGACGGCGGAGTCCGCGGTCGCCTCCCCGGACGCCGGGACGGCCCCCGGGGAGCTGGCCTTCGGGGACCTGACCGTGAACACCCTCGGCCTGGAGGTCCACCGGGGCGGACGCCCCGTCCCGCTGACCCCCACCGAGCTGCGGCTGCTGCTGGAGTTCGCGGCGGCTCCCGGCGCCGTGCTCGACCGGCGCCGGCTCCTGCGCGACGTCTGGGACTACGGCTGGGAGGGCGACACCCGGGTCGTGGACCTGTGCGTGCTGCGGCTGCGCAAGAAGATCGGCGCCGGCCGCATCGAGACCGTCCGGGGCTTCGGCTACAAACTCGTCCGCGACTGAGGGGCCCGGCCGCAACCATGGCACTGCTCAACCCGCGCGCCCTGCGCTGGAAGGTCGCCGCCCTGACCGCGGCCGCGTGCTGCGCGGTGGCGGCCGTGATCGGCGTGCTGGTTCATCGGGCGACGGCCGAACGCGGCGACCGGACCGGGTACGAACGCCTCTCCGCGCGGCTGAACGCCGCGGAGCGCGAGTACGCCCGTACGGGCAGCGCGCCGCTCGACGTCGAGGTCCTCACACCCGAGCAGCTGGACCCACCGCTCGCGCGGGCACTGGCCGCCAAGGACGCGGCCAGTCTGCATGCGACCTGGTACGACCGCAAACCCCCCAACTGGTACTGGCTGTGGGCGGCCATGCCCGTCGAGGGCGGCCGGGTACTCGTCGCCCGGACGGACATGAGCTCCGAGGTGCGCGGCCTCCAGCTCCTGGACCGCAGCATCGTCAAGGCCGTGCTCGCCGCCCTCCTGGTCGTCGTCCCGCTCGCCGCCCTGGCGACCGAGCCGATGAACCGCAGGCTGCGCCGCGGCTCCCGTACCGCCCGGGCGATCGCCGACGGCGACCTCGGCGCCCGGATCGGCCCGGCCGGCCGGGCCCGTGACGAGATCACCGAGATGTCGGCGGCCGTGGACGAGATGGCTTCGGCCCTGCAGCGCAAACTCGAGGGCGAACGGCGCTTCACGGCGGACGTTGCGCACGAACTGCGCACCCCACTGATGGGCCTGTCCACCGCCGCCGGGCTCCTCCCCGAGGACGACGAAGTGGCCGCACTCGTACGGGACCGGGTCCGGGCGTTGAACGGTCTGGTCGAGGACCTCCTGGAGATCTCCCGGCTCGACGCCGGTGCCGAACGGGCCCGGACCGACGCCGTGCCGCTGGGCGAGCTGGTCACCGACGTCGTGCGCCGGACCGGGACGCGGACGCGCGTCGGGGCCGGGGAGGCCGGGGTGGTGGAGACCGACCCGCGCAGGGTGGAGCGGATCGTGGTCAACCTCGTGACGAACGCCCACCGGCACGGGGCGGGCCCCGTCGAGGTCACCGTCGCGGGCGCGCGGATCGTCGTACGGGACCACGGGCCCGGCTTCCCCGCCGAACTGCTCGACGAGGGCCCGCAGCGCTTCCGCACGGGAACCGCCGAGCGGGGGCGGGGGCACGGACTCGGGCTGACCATCGCGCTCGGGCAGGCGGAGGTCCTCGGGGCCCGGCTGACCTTCCGGAACGCCCCGGACGGGGGCGCGGTCGCCACCCTCGACCTCGACGGCGGAGGTGGTCCTTCCGGTGGCCCGGTCCGGATCACGGACTGAAACGGAACCGCAGCATGATCTCCCGGCGGCGGAAACAGGGTCGCACCGGTACGGAACACGGAAGGACGGCTCCTCGAAGGTGATGAAGGTACGGGATCCACACCCGTCCCGACGATCAGCCGGTGCCCTTCGAGCTGTTCGCGTTGAACGGCCCGTCCGGCCGGGAAGGGGCCGTCCGCCGGAGTGACCAGGACGAGGCGGTCGTCTCCGACATGGTGCGCGACGACGTCGCGGCTCGACATGGCTCGATGAACTGCACCTGGTGGTGGTGCACGAGGTCACCGGCGATCGCGGCGCGTTCCCCGCCGGACTCGACCACGACCGCGACCTGGCCTTTGTGGACCGTCGTCGCGCCGATACGCCACGTTGTCGTTCGAGCCTCCCCGTGATGAAAAATCGAAGAATATTGACGCTCGCCATAAAAACGCAATAGCGTGAGGTTGTCCAAGATCCTCGATCCCGGTCTGGAAGGACTGCCATGGCCTCCACTCAGGACCGCACTGCTCCCGTCGTGCAGACGCGCTCGGGCGCGATCCGCGGCGTCGCCGAAGGCGGCCTGGCAGTGTTCAAGGGCGTCCCTTACGCGGAGCCGCCCGTCGGGTCCCTGCGGTGGTGCCCCGCGCAGCCGCATCCGGGATGGACCGGCACCCTCGACGCGACGGCGTACGGCCCCGGTTCCCCGCAGGCCGTCCGCGAGGGCGACCCGATACTCGGCGGGCACGGCGTCCCGCCCTTCGACGAGGACTGTCTGACGCTCAACGTGTGGACGCCCGGCACCGACGACGCCCGCCGTCCCGTCCTCGTCTGGATCCACGGCGGCGCTTTCATCTCCGGATCCGGCGCGATGCCGAACTACTCCGGCGAGACGTTCGCGCGAAACGGGGACCTGGTGGTGGTGACCCTCAACTACCGGCTCGGACCGCTCGGCCTGCTGTCCCTCGCACCCGACGACGGCGCCGAGGCCGGCAGCAACGTCTGGCTCACCGACCAGCTCGCCGCGCTGCGTTGGATCCAGGACAACGTCGCGGCCTTCGGCGGGGATCCCGGCAACGTCACCGTCGCCGGCCAGTCCGCAGGCGCCCTTTCCACCGCGGCGCTCGCAGCCCACGCAGATGGCGGCCGTCTCTTCCACCGGGCCATCCTGCAGAGCGTCCCGCTCGCCATGCCCCTCGTCACGCCCGCCGAATCCCTGGCCCGCACCGCCGCCTATCTGGAGATCGTCGGCGCCAAGGACGAGGACGAGCTGCGCACGCTGCCGTGGCCTCGGCTGGTCGAGGCCACCGCCGGACTCCTCGCGGCCACCACGGAATGGGGACACTGGACCGCACCGTTCCTGCCGGTGCTCGACAACAGGACGGCGCCGCGGCAACCCGTCGACAACCTGCTCGACGGTCCGGGAGCCGGCATCGACGTCCTCATCGGCTGGACCCGGGAAGAGTCCGCTTTCACCTTCGCGCTCGGCCCGACGTACGCGTCGGCGACGAAGGAACTGGTACTCCGCCGGGCAAGGGACAGCTTCGGTGACGGCGCGGCCGAAGCGTACGCGGCGTACGAGGCCGCGCGCCCGGGCGCTCGGCCGATCGACGTACTCATCGACCTGAGCACCGACGAACTGTTCAGGAAGCCCACCCTGGCGTTCGCGGAAGCCCGGGCGCTACGGGGACGCCCTGTCTGGACGTACGAGTTCGGGTTCCCCACCCCCGCGCACGACGGCCGCCTGGGCGCACCGCACTGCCTGGACCTGCCGTTCGTCTTCGACAACTTCGACAAGTGGTCGCACGCGCCGTTCCTCGCAGGAATGGACACCAGGATCAGGGACGGCCTTGCCAAGACCGTGCACCGGGCGTGGATCTCGTTCATCCGCACCGGCGACCCCAACCACCCGGCCATGCCGCGCTGGCACCGGTACGACCGGAAGTCCCGCACCACCCTGCGCTTCGACACGGTCACCACGGTCGTTTCGCGTCCCGCGCCGCACTGACGGAGGACAGCAGCACCCGGGTCCGGACCGGGCCGAGGTCGTAGGAACTCAGACGAGGGGCCCGCCGATGGGCTGCTCCGTCCAGATGGTCTTACCGGTACTGGTGAACCGGCAGCCCCAACGGTCGCTCAGCTGGGCCACGAGGAAGAGGCCACGGCCGCCTTCGTCCGTCTCCCGCGCGCGGCGCAGGCGCGGCTGGGTACTGCTGGGGTCGGAAACCTCGCAGACGAGCACCCGATCACGGATCAGCCGGAGCCCGACCGGTCCGCCCGCGTAGCGGATCGCGTTCGTGACGAGCTCGCTGACGACGAGCTCCGTCACGAAGCCCAGTTCGTCCAGGTCCCAGTCGGACAGCCGGCCCGTCACCAGCTCACGGGCATGCGCAACGAGGGACAGATCGGGATCGATTTCCCACTCGGCGACCTGATCGGACGACAGGACGCGGGTGCGGGCGAGCAGGAGGGCTACGTCGTCCGAGGGCTCCTGGGGCAGCACGCCGTCGAAGATGTCCTGGCTGATCGCACCCAGCGCCAGGCCCGGGTTCGCTCCGGCGAGCGCGCTCCTCAGTCTGTCCATTCCTTCGTCAATGTCGCCGCCGCGGCTTTCGACGAGTCCGTCCGTGAAGAACGCCAGCATGCTGCCGGGCCGCACTTCGAACTCCGTGACCTCGAACGGCATTCCGCCGACTCCCAGCGGCGGTCCCGGCACCAGGCCGACGAAGGCCGGCTCGTCACCCGGTGACAGAAGGGCGGGCGGCGGATGACCTGCGGTGGCGGCGGCGCACTGCCCCGTCACCGGGTCGTAGACGGCGTACAGACACGTCGCTCCGAGCACCGCAGGCTCCGCGCGTGACTCGCCGGTCATCTGCTCACTGGAGAACCCGAGCACCAGATCGTCCAGGTGCGTGAGCAGTTCACCCGGGTCCAGATCGAGGTCGGCCAGGGTCTGCACCGCCGTCCGCAGCCGCGCCATGGCCGCGGTGGCCTCCAGCCCATGGCCGACGACGTCCCCGACGACGAACGCCACGCGCAACGACGGCAGGGGGATCACATCGAACCAGTCCCCACCGACTCCCATACCGCCGCCCGCCGGCCGGTAGACGCCCACCGTCTCCACGGCGGCGCAGTCCACGGCCGAGCGTGGCAGCAGGCTTCGCTGCAGGGCCACCGCCGACCGGTGCTCCTTCGTGTAGCGGCGCGCGTTGTCCACACCCAGGGCGGCCCTGGAGACGACGTCCTGCAGCAGGGCCGCGTCCTCCTCACCGAACGCGGAAGCCAGCTGACTGCGCCAGACCGTCACGCAGCCGAGGATCAGACCTCGTGCGTAGAGCGGCACCGCCACCGAGGAGTGTGCCCCCTGCGGGACGAACAACGGCAGGCTCTCCGGATCCACGCCGAGCTTCGCGTGCAGGACGGCGACGTCCGGCACCACCACGGGCAGCCCCTTCATGAGGGGACGCATCAACGTGCTGTCCGTTACGGGAGGAAGAGCCTCTCCCACCGCCAGGAGGTCCTCGGCGGATATCTCCGGACTCTGCGCGGCAGCGGTCCGGCGCAGGCTGACGTCACGGCTGGTGTCCAGGTGCGGTGGCTCGTCGCCGACCAGCACCGGCTCGGCGATGTCCACGGTCGCCAGGTCGGCGAAATCAGGGACGAGCAGATTCACGAGGGTCTCGGCCAACTCGACCACGTCCAGGGAGGCGCCGATGCCCGCGGCGACAGCGCGGGACAGCCCCGTCCGGCGTCGCCGTGCATCTCGCTCGGCGGCCTCCACCGCGGATTCCGTTGGCGTGACCAGGACCAGCCACTGCGCCTCGGCGTCGGAATCGGCCGGTGCGCGAGTTGCCAGCCGGACGACCGTGCAGACCAGTGGGACCTTTTGGCCCGCATGACCGCCATCCGGAACACCGCCACCCGGAAGGGCGACGAGACGCCCTGCCGGTCCCACCTGCGCTCCGGCGCGCGCGAGCAGCCCGAGCAACGGAGCACAGACCTGACCCGGCGAACATTCCAGCAGGGTCGCAGCCGACTGAGAACGGGCTACGACCACGCCTGCGCCGTCCAGTACGACCGCTGCCGTTTCGCTGACGGGCACCGAGGCCGGCCTCGGGCCACGTCGCTCCGGTTCACGCATGTCGCCTCCACGCACCGTGACCTTCAGTATCGTCCCCGAGGAGAGGCCCGGCGACCCGCAGCGCACCCTCGCCCGGCGGCGCCTGCGGCTACAGGCCGGTCATCCCGCCCCCGCACTCGGTGGCCGTTGCCCGTGACCGGACCGGGCCGCCCATCGGCCGTCGTGGCGGCTGACCTCGATCGGGCTGCCGAAGCAGCTCGCACGCCTCTGCATGCAAGAGCCCGGCCAGCGAACGAGGCCGGCCGGGCCTTCCTGCAGCAGCGCCGCCGATACCGAGGCGCCCGCCCTGAGGAGGAAAGACTTAGGCGGGGGTGATGTTCTCCGCCTGGGGGCCCTTCTGGCCCTGGGTGACGTCGAAGTTCACCTTCTGGCCCTCCTGGAGCTCACGGAAGCCCTGGGCGGCGATGTTCGAGTAGTGGGCGAAGACGTCCGGGCCGCCACCCTCCTGCTCGATGAAGCCGAAGCCCTTTTCCGAGTTGAACCACTTCACAGTTCCGGTAGCCATGTGTCCTCCAAGGGACTAGAAACCGGTCCCGCACCATGCGGGAGCCGGAGGTGATCGCCCTGGTCCTCAGAGACTGTGAACAGCAAAATCGTCCGTGAATCCTGCACTCACGGACGACCGGTACTTCGGAACCATGACAGCTGGCGCTGACGCTACACGCACAGTGCTGATTGCACTACAGGAAAGCGAGGAGGAGGAGAGGGGGTGCGGGTCCGAGGCAGACCCCATGGACCGTGGACCGTGGACCGTGGACCGTGCGAGGCTGAGGTCATGAGCACGGGATCCGCAGGCCGCCTGGTGCTGCTGCGCCACGCCAAATCCGCGTGGCCGGACGTCGCGGACCACGAGCGGCCGCTGGGCCCGCGCGGTCTGCGGGACGCACCCGCGGCGGGCCGCTGGCTGCGCGACGCCGGCTGCTCGCCCTCACTGGTGATCTGCTCCACCGCCCGGCGGACCCGCGAGACGTGGGCGTTGGCGGCCGGGCAACTGGGCGCCGAGATCCCGGTGCGTTTCGACGAGCGGGTGTACGCCGCCGAGCCGGAGGACCTGCTGGAGGTGGTGTCCGAAGTACCGGAGGAGGTGAGGACGCTGCTGCTCGTCGGCCACAACCCGGGCCTGGAGGATCTGGCCCTCAGCCTCGCCCGAAAGGCCGTGGCCGCCGCGGAGGCCGAGGCGCGCGAACGCCTGTCCCGGAAGTTCCCGACGTCCGCGATCGCGGTGCTCACCTGCCCAGGTTCCTGGCAGGAGCTCGCCCCGGGCTCGGCCCGGCTGACCGACTTCGCCGTCCCCCGGGGCGCCGCCCGCTGACGTACGCCACGGGCGCTCGCGCCCGGGGGCCACGGAAGCCCGACAGCTGCTCACGGCAGCCCGCCGATGCGGGCGATCAGGAGTGCGACGTCGTCGTCGGCCGCCGCCGGGACGAGGTGGGTGATCAGCGAGTCGCACAGGTGGTCCAGCTGTCGCTGCGGATCCGCGAGCAGCTGCGTCAGCTCGGCGAGCCGTTCGTCGAGGTCGCGGCCCCGGGCTTCGATCAGTCCGTCGGTGTAGAGCACGAGAAGGCTGCCGGGAGGCACGCTGATCTCGATCGGGGTGAAGTCGATGCCCCCGACCCCCAGAGGGACACCGGGCGGGGTGTCCAGGAGCCGGACCGTGCCGTCGGGGAGCACGAGTGCGGGCGGCGGGTGTCCGGCCCGGGTGACAGTGCAGTGTCCGGTGGCCGGGTCGCAGACGACGTACAGGAAGGTGGCGAGCATCGGCTCGGCGAGATCGCCGAGGACGGCTTCGAGCTGGTGCAGCAGCCGTACGGGCGAAAGGTCCAGGCGTGCGAGGGCCCGCACGGAGGCGGACAGTCGGCCCATGACCGCGGCGGCGGCGATGCCGTGCCCCATGACGTCGCCGATGAGCAGGGCCGCCTTGCCGCCGGCCAAGGTCAGGACGTCGTACCAGTCCCCGCCGATCTCGTTGACGTCGCTCGCGGGGAGGTAGCGGTGACTGACCGCGATGCGTGGCGGCGGGCTGATGTGCTGGGGAAGCATGCTGCGCTGGAGGACGACCGCCGTATCGTGCTCCCGGTGGTAGAGCAGGGCGTTGTCGATGCTGAGCGCGGCGCGGGCAGCGAGTTCACCGGCGAGGGTGACGTCTTCGGAGCCGAAGGGTCCTACCGGGCGGGTGCGGTAGAAGGTGGCGACGCCGAGCACCGTCTCCCGGGCCACCAGGGGTGCCATGACCAATGAGTGCACGCCCACCGCGACGAGTTGGGCGGGCTTGGCCGAGTGCCGGGCGGCGGGGGCGACGGCCTGTTCGTCGAGACGGGCGATCAGGAAGGGCTGCCGGGACGTGAGAGCCTGCGTGTAAGGGGCGGTGACGGGGAAGACGAGCGTCCTGCCGAGGGGGGCGAGGATGTCGGTCACCTTGGATCCGGCCAGCGGGGCCTTGCCGAGGCGCCGCAGGGCGGCCCCGCCGGTCAGCCCCATGCCGGGCTCGTCCCCGCGCGCCAGCGCGTCCAGGACGTCCACGGTGACGGCGTCGGCGAGGCGCGGGACGGCGAGATCGGCGAGTTCCTGCGCGGTGCGCTCCAGGTCGAGGCTGGAGCCGACCCGGATGCTGGCCTCGCTGAGCAGGGCGAGCCGGCGCCGTCCGGCTTCGGCTTCGACGTGGTCGCGCTGCTGCTCGGTGATGTCGACGAGCGAGGCGATGACGCCGATCGGCATGCCGGCGGGATCCTCCACCCGTACGTAGGAGCACGACCACACGCGGTCATGGTCCGGTTCCGCCGGCGTCCGTCCGACACGGCGACGGTCGAGGACGGGCCGCCCGGTCTCCAGCACCTGCAGCATGGCCTCCTCCATCTCGCGGGCGTTCACCTCCGGGAGGATCTGCGCCAGGCGACGGCCCACGTGTGCCGATTCGGGCAGACCGTTCATGGCTTCGAGCGCGGCGTTGACCTGGAGGAACCGCAGCTGCGAGTCGAGAATCGCGATGCCGACCGGGGAGCGGGCGAACAAGCCGTCCCATACCGCCGACGCCCCCCGGATGCGCCGTGCCGCGTGGGCATCGGCGGCGAAGACCAGCACCGTGGCCACTTCGTGCCGGCGGTCGGACACCGGAGAGGCCCAGATCTCCAGCTCCAGCGGGTGCCCGTCGCGGTGCCAGGCGGTCACCGTGCCCATCACGCCCCGACCGGCGGCCGCGGCTTCCCAGAGCGAGCGGCCCAGACTGCGATCGGATCCTGGATGCAGAAGGTCCGCGATGTTGCGCCCCAGCATCTGCGGAGGGGCGTAGCCGAGCAATTCCTGCGCGACCTGGTTCCAGCGCACGATCGTTCCGTCCGCGCTGGTGGCCACCAGCGCGACCGGCAGTGCACCCAGCCATCCGCCGGCAGCCTGCGCGGCGCTGCTGATCAGCTCGTCGACCGGGACGCGCTCGTTCATCTGACACCTGTACCCAACGCCGCAGTCTCCCTTGCGTCCGCGGTCGCCGTCAGGCCCCGAGCCGCTCAGGCGGGCCCTCCGGGAACCGGGTCCTTCGTATCCATCGTCCGCCCGATCGCCATGACACCGCCTCCCGGGGATGGGGACGGGCACACTCCGGAGCACGCGGCACCTCTTCCACGGGCACCGATGATCAGGACCTCCTTGGCCCGCGTGCCGTGCGGGGGCAGGGTTCCTGCCTTGACGGACGCACACTGCACCCGCCGCAGTCACTCCGAGAGGCTTGCCGGCATGGGCCTGGCCCCCGCGACGGACCGCACCCTGCGCGACCACCCCTCGTACACCCCCGATCCTGGGGGGACGCCGGAATCCGCCCCCGTCGTCGGCCCGCGTCGCCCCGGATCGCGATCCGGGTGTACCCGCAGTCGGTGGGACGGAAGGCGATCACCTTGAAGGCCGTGGCCTGGGGGTGCGGCGGAGGCCTTGAGCCCGGCGTGGGGCGGGACGGCCAGCCCCAGCGCCAAGGCCAACAGGATCAGCAGGCGTGCTGCGGGCCGCCTTACGGGTAGCTCACCAGGTTGGCCACGTTGGAGGCCGCGTTGGAGGGTCCGCCCCGATCGTTGATGACGTGCCGGATCGTCCCGGTGCCACCGAGCGAGACGGTCACCATGTTCTGGAAGCGCACGTTCGGGTTGTCGGGGGCCTCGAAGGCACGCTCTGCGGTCACGCTCGGGTTGACGTTGAAGTAGCAGTAGCTGCCGAGCCCGTAGGCCTGGTGGCTGGTGACCGAGTTCGCGACCTTGTACGCCGAGTAGCCCTGGGTGGAGCCGTTCATCCAGGCTGCCTGGTTCGGCGGGTCGTACGGCATCTCGTTCTGATAGAAGTACGTCCGCCCGCCGTTGCCGTTCCAGATGGTCTGGTGCTTCTGGTAGTGCTCGACGAACAGGCCGTACATGGTGACGTTGTCGCCGTTGACGACGAGCCCCGTCTCCGCCGTGTTGCTGTTCCAGCCGATGCCGTTGCCGTGATCGCCGCGCCAGATCCACATGTGGTCACCGATGACGTGATCACTGTTGACCACCAGGCTGGTCGTCGCCTTGCCGACCGCGGCGCCACCGACCCGGAAGTAGACGTCGTGCAGAGAGGTGGGGTTCGCCGCGTGGCTCGCGGCGGCGCCGGCCGGGCCGACCTCCATCAGGGTCTGCGAGTTGGTGGTTCCGGCGTCGAAGAGGACACCTGCGACCTTCACGCCGTCGACATCGGCGACCGTCATGGCCGTGACACCGTTATCAGGAATGAAAGTGGCGAGGCCGAGACCGAGGACGACGGTGTCGGGGCGGGTCACCTTCAAGGTCTGGCTGAGGTGGTGGACACCGGGGGTGACCAACAGGTTCTTTCCCTCGGCCAGTGCGGCGTTGATCTGTGCGGCCGTTGCTCCGGCCTTGACGACGTAGAACTGGTCCATGCCGAGCGAGCTGCCCGCGGCGTTCCCGTTCGCCCAGCTGGTGCCCGTGGAGCTGGTGCGCAGGGACGGTACGAACACCTTGTACGCGCCCGCGCCGTCCACGTAAAGGAAGGGCTTCTCGCGGACCGTCGGCGTCTGGTTCACCGTGGTGTACGGCGGATTGGGGAAGGTGTTGCCCGGCACGCCCTGGCTGCCGACGAACACCATGTTCCAGTTGGAACCGGTCCAGCTGCCGAGCTGGGAGTTGCGGGTCAGCCACTGCTGCTGGGTGCCGGACCGGACCTGGCCGTCGATCTTGCTGTCGGCCATGAATCCGCCGCTGGCCCAGCCGCCGTCGCTCAGCTCGAGGTTGCCGCGGACGTGCATGCGCCGGTACCCGGACGCCTGCGAGACCGCCCACCGGTCGGTGCCGCCGGTCGGGTTCACCGACAGGTTCTCTGCGCCGCGCCAGAAGTTCTGGGTGGCGTTCTGCGGCGGGAACCAGTCCGCCTCCACGTGCACGGCGCCGTTGATCGTCACCGAGTTGGGCGACTGGCCGAGGCCGAGGACCTGGGTGTAGAAGCCGACGTTGACGTCGTTGCTGTACGTACCCGGCTTGAACATCACGGCGTAGCGCTGGGAGCCGAACTGGTTGGTCTCCTGCTGCTGGAAGATGGAGTTCAGCCGGCTCTGGATGGTGGACGACGGCATGGACGGGTCGAAGACGACCACGTTCGGGCCGAGGTCGACATCGCCGGGCGCGGTGTTCACGGGCGCCACCTGGAAGCGCTGGGCCGCCGTGCCGTTGCAGGTGTACTGCACGAGCTGCACGCTGTCGGCCGTCGAGGCGGCCGGGACGTCCAGGCATTTGCCGCTGTGGCGGTTGACGAAGTGATACGCGCCGCCGCCCTCGTCCACGGCCTGCCACTGCTGGTTGTTGCCGCCGCCGTACGCCCAGAGGTGCACGGCGGCGTTGTCGGCCGAGGAGGTCTCGCTCACGTCGACGACCTGGGTGCTCGCATTGCGGTTGCCGATCCGCACGAAGCCGTCGCTGGTCGGCGTGAAGCTCCACTGCTGCGCGGCGCTGTTGTTGCAGGAGTACTGCTGCACCGCCGTGCCGTTCGCGGTCGCGGCCGACCGCGCGTCCACGCACTTGCCGCTGCCGGCATTGACGACGGTGGACCAGCCTGTCGGCAGGTCGGCGACCGCCTTCGCGGAAGCGTTCGGGGTGGCGGCCTGGCTGGGATGAAGGACTGTGAGGACCGAGGCGGCCGAGGCGACGACCACGAAGGCCGCCAACCAGGGCCGTGCGACGCGGGCCCGGCGTGCGCCGTGGCGAACCGCTCCGGGTGTGCGCGGGGAGATGAGCACGATGTCTCCTGTGCCGGCTGTACGGCATGAGTGGGGGGATGGGCAGGGACGGGAGGGGCGAGGGGCGAGGGGTGAGCCGTCGTACCGGGCGAGGACCCGGGTGAAGTCCTGTCGCTGATGCCGTTCATCGAGGAGATGCCGGTGTGGCGGTAGGCAAGGTCGCCCTGCCGCCCTATGGCATGCATATGACAACTCGGACGCATGAGAACCTGGACGGCTGCTGCGCCGACAGGGATCGGGAGTGAGGGGTCGAACCCCGTAGGCCCTTTCATCACAACGTGATTTAAGTAGTGAACGAAAACCCTGTCAAGGGTTTGGTCTGGACCACACCGCCCTTCGCTTCGGATCCCCCGGCGGTGGTCGCCGTGATCCCCCACCGTGCACGAGTGTTGACCCCGTCGTGCACCCCGTCGCGCCAGGCGGTGAGCACGGGGTTCACGTGCGGACGGCCGTCGGTCCGCACCGGGGACACCGACGCCGGCCCGGGCTCACCTCCGGGCCGGCCGTGCGATCAGGCTCCGAGCGCCCGGTGCAGTCCGAGCCGGTCGGTGCCCAGTTTCGTGAAGACCGCGGACAACAGCTCGGACACCGCTTGGGCGTTGGTGTGCATCGCCGCGGCGATCGCCCTGTTGTCCATCCCCGCCGAGGCGTGGCGGGCAGCCGTGAGCTCGGCGACGGTCAAGGTGTCCTGCTCCGAGGTGTGCAGACGGCGAGGCCGCAGACCTGCCGAGGCCAGCTGGGTCCTGGCCCGGCTCACGAGCCCGTCGGCGCCGCAGTCGGCGGCCAACTCCATTCCTCGGTAGGTCTGTTGTGCCGCATGGTGCGGATCGCCGATGGCGTGCAGGACCATCCCGTGATCGATGAGCGCGTGCGCGAGTTCGCAGGCGGCCGGAGACTGTTCGAGGTGCTCCACCGCCTCCTGCAGCAGGCCCGCCGCCTGGGACGGGTCCGTGGCCGCGGCCGCGACGCGCAGGGCGTGTCCGATCACGCTCGACGTCCCGAACGCGCGGGCCCGTGCGACCGCTTCGGCCGCCGTGGCCCGTGCCTGCTCGGGCGCGTGCGTTGCCTGCGCGAGCGCCAGGTCCAGCTGCCAGGGGCTCCACGAGGGATTGCGCGTTCCGCGCAGATCCAGGCGCCGGCCGGCTGCGGTGAGGTGGTGCTCCGCCTCCTCGATCCTGCCCTGGGCCAGGAGCAGTTTGCCCCAGACGGCCTGCGGATCGGGATAGACCACGGCCTGGGGGAAGCCGTCCGCCAGCTTGTAGGCCTTGGCGATGCGCTGGGCCTCGGCGGTGTTCCCCCGGGCGAGCAGGGTCTCGATGAGGGTACCGATCGCGTACCACTGCGCCGGGATCCCGGTGCCGACGCGGTCGGCGATCTGCAGGCCGTTGCGTACGAAGTCCTCGGCCTCGGCGAGCTGCCCGCGCCGGTAGCGGACGTAGCCGAGCAGGGTGTAGACGAACGACAGGTGCGCGCCGCGCCAGCCCTTCCCCTCGAACTCGATGATCGCGGTGTTGAAGAGGTCCTCGGCCCGGCCGGGCTGGTCGCAGTACATGAGCGTGACCGCGAGGACGGCGGGCACCTCGAAGCCGAAGTCCTGGTCGGTCCAGCTCATGCCCCCGTCAAGCGCCTGTTCCGCGTACTCCAGGGCGGTGGAGGCGGGCTCGCCGCGCATCGCGGCGTCCCAGGCCCGCAGACCGAGGATGTGCCGCTCGGGCAGACCCCGGCCGGTGAGCCGCTTGGCGAACTGGGCGAGGAGCCGGGAGCGGGCGGGCGAGTTCTCCTCGTCGAACCGGCCAGCGTTCCATTTGAACTGTTCAGCCTGCATGCGCAGCCGCGTACGGGAGCTCGTGGCACGCCGGGCCTCGTCCGCGAGGAGCCCTGCCGCCAGACCCAGCTGACCCGTGTGGCCGAGCGCCTGGGCGAGCCGGTACGTGATCGCCTCGCGCAGGGCCTGGTCGGTCTTGGGCTCCTCCAGCGCGGCCCTGAGCTGGTTGATCGTCGTCGCGGGCTCGTGCAGGAGGTTGGCGGATCCGAGTTCGAACAGGACCTCGGCGCGGTCCTCCACCTCCGGGGGCTCGCGCAGGGCACGCGCCAGGTAGCGGCGCGCGGCATCGGGAGCGCCCGCGGAGAAACTCTCGCGCGCGGCCTGGCGCAGCTGCTGTACGACCCACGGGTCGCCCTCGGGGTGCATCTCCAGCAGGTGGCGGGCGGCGGCCGCGGAACCCTGCCCGTCGTCGATCACGGCCTGGGCGGCCATCCCGTGCATGGCTACGCGCACACCGGGCGGAATCGAGCGGTACACGGCGGTGGCGATGAGCGGGTGGAAGAACTCCACGACTTCCTTGCGCCGTACGCCCGTGAGGACGGTCAGGATGCGTGCGGCCCGCAGCTGATCGATGGCCTCGGCTGCCTGCGCCTCACCGAGGGCGGCGACGCCACCGACGATGCCGAGGGGGACCGCGGTGCCGAGCACGGCGGCGGCCCACGCGAGCCGGACGGTGGACGGGCCGAGCTGTTCGAGCCGGTCGATCAGGCCGCTGCCCTTGACCGCGGAAGCAAGGTCGCGCAGTTGGGGGATGTTGCCCTGGTACGGCTTCAACCCCCGGTCGCGGCCCTTCATGACCAGCTCGACCACCTCGAAGGGGTTTCCGCCGGTGATGGCCCAGCATTCGCGGCAGAACACGTTGTCCGCGTTCTCACCGAGGGCGTCGCGCACGATGCGCGCGACGGCGCTCGTGGTCAGGGGAGCCAGCTCGTGCGGGCGCGCCCCCTGGCGTCCCATGAGAGCGCGCAGCGCGCCGGCGTCGGCGGGGATCTCGTCGGGCCGGCAGGCCACCATGATCAGCATGGCCAGTTCCTCGGCACGCGCCGCGAAGGAGGTGAGCCAGCTCAGGGATTCCGCGTCCGCCCAGTGCGTGTCGTCGACGATCAGCACGACGGGGGCGTTGCGTACCGCTAGATGCGTGACCACCCAGTCGAGTCCGTCGCGCACGCCTTGCGGGTCGGGCCCCGTCGGACCCTTCGGGGCGGCGGTCAGCCCGAGCGCGGGGGCGATGATGCCGTACCAGTTGCCGAGCGCGTCGCGCCGTTCGTCCTCGCTCATGGCGGCGAGGGCCGGCTGGATGAGCTGGCGCATCACGTGGAACGGGACCTGCCGCTCCTGCTCGCCGCCGCGCGCGAAGAGCACGGTGCAGGAGCGGGAAGCGGCGTGGCGGCGGGCCTCGTTCAGCAGGGTGGTCTTGCCTATGCCGGCCGATCCGGCGAAGGTCAGGACGCCCCCGCTGCGATGGGCCGAGCCAGTGCCCGAGAGGCCGCAGAGTACGTCCACCGCGCGTTGGATCGCGAGGACTTCCGCCTCCCGCTCCAGCAGGGGCTGAGTGTTCCAGTTTCTCGGTTCCGTGACCTGCGACATCCCTTGCCCCCTCCAGCACGTGCGCCAGAGTGTACGGGCCCGAGGATGAGTTGATGCTCTTTCAGCACACTATTGCGGTATCTCATCACTCGTATGAGAAGAGTGCTGTACCTTTCGCGCCACGGGAATCATCGGCAGTTCGCTGGGCTGCGGGATCCCTGCGGGAAGTTCGCGCACGGTGATGCCCGGGGCGGGCTTCAGGTGCCATCGCGAGGCGACGGTCGCCACTGCGGTCAGGATCTCCGCCACGGCGAAGGAATCGCCGATGCACTTGTGCTGACCGGCCCCGAACGGGACGTAACTGTGAGTACGGGAGCGCTCCTTCGCCCCCTTCTGCCAGCGGTCCGGGTCGAAGACGCCGGGGTCGGGGAAGAGCACGGGGTCCCGGTGCAACGCGTACGGACTGTAGGCCAGTTCCGCGCCGGCCGGGATCGAGATTCCGCCGAGGGTGAGGGGGGCCAGGGCCCTGCGGGTGAAGAGCAAGGGGGAATGCAGGCGCAGGGCTTCCTGGAAGACGTCGTGCGTGTAGGTCAGCGCGGGTATGTCTTCGGGACGTACGGGCCGCGACCCCACCACTGAGTCGACTTCGGCGTGGACGCGCGCCTCCACCTCGGGGTGCCGGCCGATCTCGTGGAAGATCCAGGACAGGGTGGTCGCAGAGGTCTCGGTGCCGGCGAGCATGATGGCGATGACCTCGTCCCGCACCTGCTCGGCATCCATCGTCGAGCCCGTCTCGGAGTCCACGCCCGCCAGCAGCAAGGAGAGCAGGTCGTGGCGGTCGCCGCGCTCGGCCTGCCCCTCGGCGCGGTACTGCTCGATCACCTCGTCGATGACCCGGCGCAGCCGGGCGGCTGCGCCGTCGAACCGCCGGTTGTACGGAATGGGCAGCCGGTCCAGCGACTTGGGCATGACCGCCCGCACGAGCATGCCCTCCAGGACGATGGGCAGCGAGCGGTGCACCTCGTCGACGGCGGGCCGGCTCAGGTCCCCCGAGAAGATCATCTCTGCGACCGAAGACATCGCGTACCCGCGCGCCTCCGTGACCATGGAGATCTCACGGCCGGCCGTCCACGACGCGGTCATCACCTCCGCCTGCCGGCACATCACCTCGGCGTACTCGGCGATGTGGTTGCGGTGGAAGGCGGGTTGCATCATCCGGCGCTGCTTGCGATGGAAGTCGCCGTCGGTGGTCACGATCCCGTTGCCGAACACCGGGCGGAGCCTGTCGAAGATCCTTCCCCGGCCGAACTGCTGCGCCTGCTGGACCAGTACGGAGTGGACGTGCTCCGGGCTCGTCAGCACGTGGACGGGCCAGGTGCCGATGTCGAGCCGTACGATGTCGCCGTGTTCCCGGAGCGACTCCAGGAACGCGATCGGCCGGCGCCACAGTTGCAGCGCGTGGCCCAGGAGCGGTAACCGTCCTGGGGCGACCGGAGCATGGACCTCGGGACCGGAATGCGCTTCAGATGCCATGAGCTGACTTTCCGTCACGCCGCGGAGACAAGATCCGGGCGGGTGTACGCAGACTCCAGTCCGGCCGCGAACCGTTCGTCGCTGTACCGCGTGCACTCGTAACGCTGCCACAGGTCGGCGCCGATCATCCAGTCCTCGTAACTGCGCACGCAGCGGGTGACCGCGTCGACCAGCGACGGTTCCCTCCCGGGGAGCGCGTGGACGGCCTGAATCAGACGTTTTTCTTCGGTCAGATACTGCTCTATGCGCTCCTGGATGCGCGCCTCGACCGCCTGGACGGCGTCGGGGAGGGAGCACCTCTCCCAGAAGGAGATGAGGGAGACGAGGTTGTTGGTGTCCCCACAGGCGTGCTCCTTCGGCAGGGAGAACACGTCGTTGCCCCATGAGATGACGTCGAGCACGCTCGCGACGAGAGCCTGGAACTCCGGGAGGTCGTGGACGTTCTGCGGGAGGTCGATCCCGAGCCCGGCCTCCACCATGTCCATCATCGGAAGGATCTGGGAGCTGTGGCGGCGCATGAGGACGTACTCCTGGACCCCCGGGCCATTCGCGGCGGCGCGGTTGCCCGCTTCCTGGTCCAAGGAGTGCAGCATGAGGGGGACATGGGTGCGGTAGCGGGCCGCAGTCCTCTCGGACATGCCGGCCAGGATCCGGTCGCACAGGTCGACGAATCCCGTCACCAACGGATTTCGGCCCGCTGCCGAGCTCTCGATCCGCCCCGTTCGCAGATAGCCGGTGATCGCATCGGTGACGGGCCGCCAAGCCGCGACTTCTCCCGCTCTGATGAGGTGGTCGTGCTGGTCGTCCAGGACGAACGACCAGGCCATCCACTCGGCGAGCAGGAGGACCCGCTCGTAGGGGACGTCACCACTCACCCGGCCGGCCAGGTGGCCCACGCCGATGCCCGAGAACTGCTCGGCCGCGGCGGTCACGAGCTCGTGTTGCAACACCCACGAGGTCGCCTCGGTGTTCGCCCGGGCGGCCCCGGGATGCTTGGAGTTTCCGAACGGCAGGTGGAAATCGGGGACGGTAAAAGAACTGAGCTGGGCCATTGATCCCCCACGGAAGAATCGGATTCGTCAACACCCGCTCACTACACGACCACGCTGTACACCCGCGACCCACACGCCCCTCTCCTGCGACATCGCCACGGCCACACCAGGTGACGGGCGGAATGAACCGGTCACGGAGTGGCTTGATCCAGCCTACCTACGACCACATCAGGCCACCTGTGAACTCATTTACCCCCAAGACGCAGCACGCTGTCAACGTTGGGAGAGTGAACGCAGGTAATCCATCCCGGAATTGCCGAAATCGCATTCCTTTTGAATGTGCAATTGGCATAGTCGATTGCGTTCGGGGCGCCTGAGGTCAGGGGCACCGCAGACAAGCCAGCCGGGGCCGGCCGGGTGGCCGAAGAGCGCCGTCGGAGCGCGGGCCTCTGCCTACACTGCGCAGGGCGCAGGGCGCCGGGCGTTGGGGGAAGGGCGGAAGCATGACCGAGAACCATCCGCCGGACCCCGGAGGGCCTGGAGCGCAGGTGGATCCGAGTGGGTCGGGAGGCGGCCAGGAGGCCGACGTCCTCGGCTCCCATCTGGAGTTCTTACGGACGCGGTTGGGTGGGGAGCAGTTCGAGGCACTCGTCCGAGCCGTCCAGACCACTTGCAGGCTCCTGGCCGAGGAACAGCAGGTCCTCCTGGGAGGGCCGCAGGAGGGCGACCTCACCCCCGACCTCACCCCCGACCTCCGGGGAGAGTACCTGTCCCTCATGGCAGTGATGATCACTGGACACCTCGACCACCACCTGGTCGAGTTCAGGACCCTCGACGGCGGCAAGGGCTGGGCGGTCGTGGAGAACGTCCGCACCCGTCACCGCCACCCCGGCGCACCCCCGGCCGCTCGCGACGCGGCGCGACACGCGTGGATCGACGACCGCCTGGACGGCATCGCCCGCGCGACCGACTCCCCGGCTCCCTGACGGGACCGCCGGAGGAGAGGGCCTGCGGCAGGCGGGAGTGGCCGTGTGGTGGCTGGACACACCCTGCGGGGGCTGATTGTGATGACCGGCCACATATGCCGTTGACCTGCGGACTTCTACGTTGTGGCCACACCCGACGTCCCCGCAGACCCCTGGAAGTGGTGCACATGGTCTCCCCCGCAACCGCCCCGAAGGCTCCCTCCGGCATCAGACGGATCGTCGCCGCGAGCCTCATCGGGACCACCATCGAGTGGTACGACTTCTTCCTCTACGGGACCGCCGCCGCCCTGGTCTTCAACAAGCTGTTCTTCCCCACGGCGGATCCGCTCACGGGCACCCTGATCGCCTTCCTCACCTACGCCATCGGTTTCCTCGCCCGGCCGCTGGGCGGAGTGGTCTTCGGGCACTTCGGCGACAAGGTCGGGCGCAAGAAGCTGCTCGTGCTGAGTCTGCTGATGATGGGCGGGGCGACCTTCGCGATGGGGCTGCTGCCCACCCACGCGAACATCGGGGTCTGGGCACCGATCCTGCTGACCGCGCTGCGCCTCGTGCAGGGGTTCGCGCTGGGCGGTGAGTGGGGCGGGGCCGTGCTGATCGTGTCCGAGCACGGCGGGGCGGAGCACCGCGGGTTCTGGGCCTCGTGGCCGCAGTCCGGGGCGCCCGGAGGGAACCTGCTGGCCACCGGCGTGCTGGCGCTGCTCGCCGGCGTGCAGTCGGACGCGACGTTCCTCGCCTGGGGCTGGCGCATCCCCTTCCTGCTCTCCGGTGTCCTCGTGATGGTCGGGCTGTGGATCCGCCTCTCGGTGTCCGAGTCGCCCGTCTTCCTCGCGGCGCAGGCCGAGGCGGCCGCCTCGGGCCGGGGCGAGGAGGAGAAGGCACCCGTCGTCCAGGTGTTCCGCAAGGACTGGCGGCAGGTGCTGGTCGCCATCGGAACCCGCTTCGGCGAGAACATCTCGTACTACGTCCTCACCTCCTTCCTCCTCGTCTACGTCACCACCCACCTCGGGCTCCCCAAGACCACCGCGCTCAACGCCCTCCTGATCGGCTCGGCCGTGCACTTCCTCACCATCCCCGCCTGGGGCGCGCTCTCGGACCGGATCGGGCGCCGGCCGGTGACGCTGATCGGTTCGGTCGGCATGGCGGTGTGGGCGTTCGCGTTCTTCGCGCTGGTGGACTCCGAGTCGTTCACCGTCATCACCCTCGCCGTCACCGCCGGACTGCTGCTGCACGGGGCCATGTACGGGCCGCAGGCCGCTTTCATCTCGGAGATGTTCGACACCCGGGTCCGCTACTCGGGCGCCTCGATGGGCTCCCAGCTCGCCTCGATCATCGCGGGGGCCCTGGCCCCGATCATCGCCGTCGAACTCCTGAAGGACTACGACTCCTCCGTACCGGTCTCCGTCTACCTGTGCGGGGCCGCCCTCGTCACCACCCTCACCGTCTTCTTCGCCCGCGAGACCCGGGGCCGCGACCTGTCCGTCCCGAAGGCGGGCACGGCGGCGCCGGCAGGGGTGTCCGCGGGGAGCGGGTACGCCACCGCGGTCTCCGACCACGGCTGAGCCGGCCCGCC
>NZ_JBEXPT010000047.1:0-45850 GCF_040612195.1 Streptomyces sp. NPDC006450
GCCGCCGACCCCGGCGCCGGGCTACGACCCGGCCTCGCGGCCGCTGCCTGCGATGCCGGCCCCGGCGCCGGGCCACGAGCCGTTTCCCGGGCCGCCTCCGGCCTCTCCTCCCGGAGCCGCGCCCGCGCAGGACCCGTACCCGTACCCCGCGTATCCGTACCCGCAGACCGGACAGCCGGTGCAGCCCGCTGCGCCCCGGCGGTGGCTGACGCCGACCACGGCGGCCGTCGCGGTGGCCGCGCTCGCGATCGGGGCGGCGTCCGTGTGGTTCGTGGCGCGGGACACCGGCGAGGAGCCCGCGCACGCGGGGCCGACGGCGTCCGTCGCCCCGCCGAGCGGCGAGGTCTCGCCGACCCCCTCGGACCCGGCCACCCGCTCCGCGTCGCCGACGGCGAGCGCGAGCCCCACCCCCAGCCCGAGCGGCAGTGACCCCGCACACGAGACGGTGCGCGACGCGAAGGGGTTCACCATCGCCGTCCCCGCCGGGTGGGCGCGGGAGGACGGTGCAACGGGAGTCTTCTACCGCTCTCCCGACCGCGCCGCCCTGCTCCAGATCTTCCAGGTGAGCGAGCCCGAACTGACCCCGCTCGCGGCCGTCCAGGGCGCCTCCACCTACCTGCGCGCCCAGACCACCGGCTACCAGGAGATCCGCGTGGGCCCGGCCACCGACGCCCCCGAGGGAGGCGAGCTGGTCTACGAGTACGACAGCGCGGAATCACACGGCCGGCGCCGCGGCGTGGAACGGGTGTTCGTCGCCGAGGACGGCAAGAAGTGGGCCGTCCTGACGGCCGGCCCGGCGGGCGAGTGGACGCTCACCCAGGCGCACCACGCGGCCGCGCTGAGCGCCTTCCGCCCGACGGGCGGCTGACGCGGGACCGGGGGCTACGCGTACATCCCCGGGGTGTAGTGCCCCGGGGTCAGGCGGGTGGTGACGCCGATCCGGTTCCAGACGTTGATCGCGGCGATCAGGGCGATCACCTGGGCCAGTTCCTTCTCCTCGAAGTGCCGCGCGGCTCGCGCGTAGACCTCGTCGGGAACGAAGCCGTCGGTCAGGACGGTCACGGCCTCCGTCAGCTCGATCGCGGCGAGCTCCTTCTCCGTGTAGAAGTGCCGCGACTCCTCCCAGGCGCCGAGCAGCAGCAGCCGCTCCACGTCCTCGCCCGCCGCGAGGGCGTCCTTGGAGTGCATGTCGATGCAGAAGGCGCAGTGGTTGATCTGTGAGGCGCGCAGTTTGACGAGCTCGACCAGAGCCGGGTCCAGCCCCTTGGCGGCGGCCGTGTCCAGGGCGACGGCGGCCCTGTAGAACTCCGGGGCGAGCTTCGCCAGCTGCATCCGGGGGGCGTGCTCGGCCGCCTTCTTCGCACCGCCCGTGACGTCTGTGCTGTCCGTGCTGTCCGTGCTGTCCGTGTGGGTCATGAGGCCAACCTACGATCCGGGCGGCCCCTCTATATGGTCCATGTCCATGACGGATTCGTGGGCCACTTCCGGCGCCGACCTGCATCTCGAACCGGTCCCAGGGCGCGGTGTCCGGGCCGGGCTCACCGAGGCGCTGCGCGAGGCCGCGCGCAGCGGGCGGCTCGCGCCGGGGACCCGGCTGCCCTCCTCGCGGTCGCTCGCGGCGGACCTCGGGATCGCCCGCAACACCGTCGCCGAGGCCTACGCCGACCTCGTCGCCGAAGGCTGGCTGACGGCCCGCCGGGGCTCCGGCACCCGGGTCGCGGAGCGGGCCCCGGTGCGGCGTCCCGCGGCGGCCGTGCCCGTACGGCGCCCCGTGCGGGCGCAGACCTCGTACAGCCTGAAGCCCGGTTCCCCGGACCTGGACGGCTTCCCGCGCGCCGCCTGGCTGGCGGCGGCCCGGCGGGCGCTGACCGAGGCTCCGAACGAGGCCTTCGGATACGCGGACCCGCGCGGCCGCGTGGAGCTGCGCGAGGCGCTCGCCGAGTACCTGGCGCGGGCCCGCGGGGTGTACGCGGACCCGGAACACATCGTGCTGTGCGCCGGCTTCGGCCAGGGCCTGCTGCTGCTCGCGAGGATGCTGAGGGCGCGCCGGGTCCGGGAGATCGCGGTGGAGGGCTACGGGCTGGACGTGCACCGGGAGCTGCTGACCGGCGCCGGGCTGCGGACGCGGCCGCTGGCGGTGGACGGGGCGGGGGCCCGCACCGCCGAGCTGGCCGGTTCGGGCGCGGGGGCTGTCTTGCTGACCCCGGCGCACCAGTTCCCGACGGGCGCCGCACTGACGCCGGGACGGCGGACGGCGGCGGTGGACTGGGCCCGGTCCACGGGCGGGCTGGTCCTGGAGGACGACTATGACGGGGAGTTCCGCTACGACCGCCAGCCGGTGGGCGCTCTCCAGGGACTGGACCCGGAGCGGGTGGTGTACCTGGGCACGGCGAGCAAGTCCCTGGCGCCGGGGCTGCGCATGGGCTGGATGGTGCTGCCCGGGCCGGTTCTGGACGAGGTGCTCGCGGTGAAGGGCCGGACCGACTGGAGCTCCAGCGCGCTGGACCAGCTGACCCTCGCGGAGTTCATCCGGTCGGGGGCGTACGACCGGCACGTGCGGGAGATGCGGGTGCGCTACCGGCGGCGGCGCGACGAGCTGGTGACGGCCGTCGGGGACCGCGCGGCGGTCTCCGGCATCGCCGCGGGCCTGCACGCCGTGCTGGACCTCCCGCCCGGCGGGGAACGGGCGGCCCTGCGCTCGGCAGCCCGGCAGGACCTGGGCCTGCTGCCGCTGTCGTTCTTCCGCCACCCGCAGGCGGCGACGCCCCCGCGCGAGGCCCTGGTCGTCGGCTTCGGAACCCCGTCCCGGAGCGCCTGGGCCCCGACCCTGGAGGCTCTCGTCGCAGCCCTCCCCCCACGGGGTCCGGGCGCGGGCCGCGGAGCGGGGTGAGCGCGGCCGAACGCTCCGGTGGCGGCTGCGGGAACGCGGCCCTGCGGGGCTGCCCCCTACCCGCCCTTCCCCCGTTCCCCGGGCTCGGCCAGGACCCCGGTCCTCGCACGCCGGACGGGCCGGTTCGGCTCCGCCCGGGCCCGGTCAAGGGGCAGGGTCAAGGGGCCCCCGGGGCGGGGCCGGCTCCGCCTGGGGTTCGCCGAAGCGGGCCAGGGCCAGGGATCCGGCCACGGCCACCACGAAGCCCGTGACGGCCAGCCAGGTCAGCCCCTCGCGGGTGCGGTCGCCCAGCCAGACCACGCCCACCAGCGCCGGCCCGATCGTCTCGCCCAGCACCAGCCCGGCGGTCGCCGCCGTCACGGAGCCGCGCTGGAGCGCCGAGGTGAGCAGCAGGAACGCGGCGCCGCCGCCGAGCAGCAGCGCGTAGAACGCCGGGTTGGACAGGGCGGAGAGCGAGATGTCGTCGATGAGCCGGACCGCCACCTCCACCACCCCGAAGCCCGTCCCGGCGGCCAGACCCAGCGTCAGCGCCCGGCTGCGGTCCGGCAGCCCGCCCGCCACGGCCCCGACCACCAGCACCAGCCCCGCCACCGCCAGCAGCCCCAGCTTCAGCGCGAGCGTGCCCTCGCCCGAGCCCTCTTCCCCGGCCGCCAGCCCGAGCATGAACAGCCCCGCGCTCACCACGGCGACCGCGCCCCACTCCGTCCGGCTCAGCCGCGCCCGCAGCAGCCGCGCCGCGACCACCGCGGTCACCGCGAGGCTGGCCGCGAGGGCCGCGCCCACCGCGTAGATGGGGATGTGCCGCAGGGCGATGATCTGGAGGACGAACCCGACCCCGTCCAGACCGAGTCCGGCGAGATAGCGCCACTGGCGCAGCGCCCGCAGGAAGAGGGCGGTGTCGACCCCGGAGCCCGTCCCAGGCTCCGCCGCGCGCGCCGCCACGGCTTGCAGGACCGACGCCGTGCCGAAGCAGACCGCCGCACCGAGCGCGCAAATCATCCCAATGAGCACGAACCGACTCTAGGTCACGGATACCGCGACGGCCGGATTCCGTCGGCCGGGGCGGCCGTTCTAGTCTGTGCGCAGCCGGCCACCCAGGGGGAGCGAACAGTCCATGGACAGCAGCAGCACCGACACCACGCGCACCAAGCGCCGCATGCGCTCCGGCACCGTCGCCCTCGGCGGCATGGGCCTGCTGGCCGCGGCCCTGGTGGCCTGCGGCAGCAGCAACGAGCCCGACAAGCGCTGCGCGGACCGCGCCACCCTGGAGAAGCTGAACTCCAAGGAGTGCAAGAGCGGCGGCCGCGGCGCGTACTACTACGGCGGCACCGTCGCGAAGAACAAGGTCAGCGGCGGCAGCTTCGACAAGTCCGCCGTCACCCGCGGCGGCATCGGCGGCAGCCACAAGAGTTCCTCGGGCGGCTGATCCAGCGTGAAGCGCCACACCATCGAGCCCCGCCCCGACTGGCAGAAGACCGTCGAGGAACAGGGGCTGATCTACCCCCTGACCCGCTACCCCGACGACTCCCTGCGCCCCTACTGGGACGAGAGCGCGTACTACTCCTTCACCCTCCCCGAGGTCGAGGCGCTGGAGAACATCGTCGAGGAGCTGCACGCCATGTGCCTGGCCGCGGCCCAGCACATCGTCGACCACGACCGCTTCGCCGACCTCGGCATCACCGACCCGAAGCTGGCCGCGCTGATCGCCGAGTCCTGGCGGCGCCGTGCCGAACAGCCCTCGCTCTACGGCCGCTTCGACCTGCGCTACGACGGCACCGGCAGCCCCGCCAAGATGCTGGAGTACAACGCCGACACCCCGACCTCCCTCGTGGAGGCGGCCAGCCCGCAGTGGTTCTGGATGGAGGAGCGCTTCCCCGGCGCCGACCAGTGGAACTCCCTCCACGAGCGGCTCGTCGACGCCTGGCGGCGCCAGGCGGAGCTGCTGCCGCCCGGCCCGGTGCACTTCGCGCACTCCGAGACCGACGAGCTCGGCGAGGACCTGATGACGGTCGCCTACCTCCAGGAGACCGCCGAGCAGGCCGGCATCGACACGCGCGAGCTGTCGGTGGAGCGGATCGGCTGGGACGCCCTGTCCGGCCGGTTCGTGGACGAGAAGCTCGGCTTCATCCGCGCGATCTTCAAGCTCTACCCGTGGGAGTGGCTGGCCACCGACGAGTTCGCCCCGCAGGTCCTCGGCACGTACGACCACGGCGGCGGCTCCGGCACCACCGCCTGGATCGAGCCGCTGTGGAAGATGCTGCTCTCCAACAAGGCCCTGCTGGCGATCCTGTGGGAGCTCTTCCCCGAGCACCCGAACCTGCTGCCCGCCTACCTGGACGGCCCGCGCGAGCTCGCCACGACCACCGGCTACGCGGCGAAGCCGCTGCTGGGCCGCGAGGGCGCGGGCGTCACCCTGCACCCGGCCGGCGGCGAGCAGCCGTTCGTACCGGAGCAGGACGAGACGTACGTCTTCCAGGGCCTCGCCCCGCTGCCCGACTTCGACGGCAACCGGGTGGTGCTCGGCGCGTGGGTCGTCGAGGACGAGTCGGCGGGCCTCGGCATCCGCGAATCGGCGGGGCCGGTCACGGACGAGTACGCCCGCTTCCTGCCCCACGTCATCCTGTAGGCCGGCCGGTCAGGCGCCGAGGACCGACCTGAGCTGGTCCAGCCCCCAGTCCAGGTCCTCCTTGGAGATCACCAGCGGCGGTGCGATCCGGATCGTCGACCCGTGGGTGTCCTTGACCAGCACGCCGAGCTCCATCAGCTTCTCGGAGATCTCCCGGCCGGTGCCGCGCGACGGGTCGATGTCCACGCCCGCCCACAGCCCGCGGCCCCGTACGGCGGTCACCGCACCGCCGCCGACCAGCAGGTTCAGCTCCCGGTGCAGGTGGTCGCCGAGCTCGGTGGCGCGCTGCTGGTACTCGCCGGTGCGGAGCATCGCGACGACCTCCAGGGCGACGGCGCAGGCCAGCGGGTTGCCGCCGAAGGTGGAGCCGTGCTCGCCCGGCTTGAACACGCCGAGCACGTCCAGGTCGGCCACCACCGCCGACACGGGCACGACCCCGCCGCCCAGCGCCTTGCCGAGGATGTACACGTCGGGGACGACCCCCTCGTGCTCGCACGCGAAGGTCGTGCCGGTGCGGCCCAGGCCCGACTGGATCTCGTCGGCCATGAACAGGACGTTCCGCTCGCGCGTCAGTTCCCGTACGCCCCGCAGGTATCCGGCGGGCGGTACGAGCACGCCGGCCTCGCCCTGGATCGGCTCCAGGAGCACGGCGACCGTGTTGGAGGTGACGGCGTGGGCGAGCGCGGTGAGGTCCCCGTACGGAACGATCTCGAAGCCGGGGGTGTACGGGCCGAAGTGGTCGCGGGCCTCGTGGTCGGTGGAGAACGACACGATGGTCGTCGTGCGGCCGTGGAAGTTGTCGGCCGCCACCACGATCTTGGCGTGGCCGTCCGGTACCCCCTTGACCTCGTACCCCCACTTGCGGGCGGTCTTCACCGCCGTCTCCACGGCCTCCGCGCCCGTGTTCATGGGCAGGACCGCCTCCTTGCCGCACAGCGCCGCGAGCTCGGTACAGAAGTCGGCGAAGCGGTCGTGGTGGAAGGCGCGGGAGGTGAGGGTGACCCGCTCCAGCTGGGCGCGGGCGGCGTCGAGCAGACGACGGTTGCCGTGGCCGAAGTTCAGGGCGGAATAGCCCGCGAGCATGTCGAGGTAGCGGCGGCCCTCCACGTCGGTCATCCACGCGCCCTCCGCGGTGGCGACGACGACGGGCAGGGGGTGGTAGTTGTGCGCGCTGTGCGCGTCGGCGGAGCGGATGGCATCAGCAGTTGTCGACACGGGGTCTCCGATCGTCCGTCAAGCCGGTGACGAGGGTGGCGTCACTGTCCATCCTCGCTCGAATCGCGGACGGAGAAACCTTTCCTGCGGCGTGCCCGCTAGGGTGTCGGGTACGCACGGCGACTGGCGCACGGAGAACCAACTCCGGGGGAGCCGTGCGCGCACGACCGCATACAGGGCCGCTCGCCTGGGCCTCGCGGGGACGAGATCTGACATCGACCCCGGAGGAGCCGCCATGAGCGCGAACCACCACCCCCCGTACCGCCACCCCGCTCTGCTCGCCACCGACCCCGAGCTGGCGTCCTTCGTCGCCGCCGAGGAGACCCTCCAGGCGGAGACCCTGCGCCTCATCCCGAGCGAGAACTACGTGTCCGCGGCCGTGCTGGAGGCCTCCGGCACCGTGCTGCAGAACAAGTACAGCGAGGGCTACCCGGGCCGCCGCTACTACGAGGGCCAGCAGAACATCGACCGCATCGAGGCGCTGGCCGTGGAGCGGGCGAAGGGCCTCTTCGGAGTCGACCACGCCAACGTGCAGCCGTACTCCGGCTCGCCCGCCAACCTCGCGGTCTACCTGGCCTTCGCGAAGCCCGGCGACACGGTGATGGGCATGGCGCTGCCGATGGGCGGGCACCTGACGCACGGCTGGGGCGTCTCGGCGACGGGCTCCTGGTTCCGGGGCGTGCAGTACGGGGTCCGTGCGGACACCGGTCTCGTCGACTACGACGCGGTACGGGACCTCGCGCTGGCGGAGCGGCCCAAGCTGATCTTCTGCGGCGGTACGGCGCTCCCGCGCACGATCGACTTCGAGGCGTTCGCGTCGATCGCGAAGGAGGCGGGCTCGGTCCTGGTCGCCGACGTGGCGCACATCGCCGGCCTGATCGCGGGCGGGGCGCACCCCTCCCCGGCGGGTCACGTGGACGTGATCTCGACGACCACCCACAAGACCCTGCGCGGTCCGCGCGGCGCGATGCTGATGTGCCGCGAGGAGCACGCGAAGGCCATCGACAAGGCGGTCTTCCCCGGCCTCCAGGGCGGCCCGCACAACCAGACGACGGCCGGCATCGCCGTGGCCCTCCACGAGGCGGCCCAGCCTTCGTTCGTGTCGTACGCGCACGCGGTCGTGGCCAACGCGAAGGCGCTGGCCGCCGCGCTGCTGGAGCGGGGCTTCGACCTCGTCTCGGGCGGTACGGACAACCACCTGATCCTGATCGACCTCACCGGCAAGGAGGTCTCCGGCAAGATCGCGGCGAAGGCGCTGGACCGGGCGGGGATCGTCGTGAACTACAACACGGTGCCGTTCGACCCGCGCAAGCCCTTCGACCCGTCGGGGATCCGGATCGGCACCCCGTCGCTGACTTCCCGCGGTCTGTCGGAGGCCCACATGCCGGTGGTCGCCGACTGGATCGCGGGGGCCGTCTCGGCGGCCGCCAAGGGTGACGAGGCGGCTCTCGGCGCGATCCGCGCGTCGGTCGCGGACCTGATGGCCGCCTTCCCGGCCCCGGGCCTCCCCGTCGCCTGACCCCCCGGGTGGGGGCCGGTCCCTGCGGGGCTGTCCCCTACCCGCCCTTCCCCCGTTCTCCGGGGCTCCGCCCCAGACCCGGCGCAGCGGCACACCCCCTGACCTCGGCTCAAAGCGGTCGCTCGGCCGAGGCAAGATCCGGACGGGCCGCTACCGCCGGGTACCCGGGCGGGGGACGGGCAGGGCCCGGGGGAACCGCCGGGTTCAGGCCAGCGGCGGGGCCGAGCCCGGTGTCGCACCTGAGAGAATGGGGCCATGGCTTCTGATCGTCCTCGCGCGCTCTCCGGCATCCAGCCCACCTCCGGTTCGTTCCACCTCGGGAACTACCTCGGAGCCATCCGGCAGTACGTCGCCCTGCAGGAGACGCACGACGCCTTCTACATGGTGGTCGACCTGCACGCGATCACCATGCCGCAGGATCCGAAGGACCTCCGCGCGAACACCAGGCTCTCCGCCGCGCAGCTCCTCGCCGCCGGTCTCGACCCCGAGCGCTGCACGCTCTTCATCCAGAGCCACGTGCCCGAGCACGCGCAGCTCGGCTGGGTCATGAACTGCATCACCGGTTTCGGCGAGGCCAGCCGGATGACCCAGTTCAAGGACAAGTCCGCGAAGTCGGGTGCCAACAACGCCACCGTCGGCCTGTTCACGTACCCGATCCTGCAGGTCGCCGACATCCTGCTCTACCAGGCGAACTCCGTCCCCGTCGGCGAGGACCAGCGTCAGCACATCGAGCTGACCCGGGACCTGGCCGAGCGCTTCAACCAGCGCTTCGGGAAGACCTTCACCCTCCCCGCCGCGCACATCGTCAAGGAGGTCGCGAAGATCTACGACCTCCAGGACCCGTCGATCAAGATGTCGAAGTCGGCTTCTTCGCCCAAGGGCCTGATCAACCTCCTCGACGAGCCCAAGGCCACCGAGAAGAAGATCAAGAGCGCGGTCACCGACACCGAGGCCGTGGTCCGCTTCGACGCGGAGAACAAGCCCGGCGTCAGCAACCTGCTGACGATCTACTCCACTCTCACGGGCGAGTCCGTCGCCGCGCTGGAGGCCGCGTACGAGGGCAAGGGCTACGGGGCGCTCAAGACCGATCTGGCCGGCGTGATGGTCGATTTCGTCACACCCTTCAAGCAGCGCACCCAGGAGTACCTGGACGATCCGGAGACCCTGGATTCCTTGCTGGCCAAGGGCGCGGAGAAGGCCAGGGCGGTCGCCGCCGAGACCCTGGCGCAGGCCTACGACCACCTCGGATTCCTCCCCGCGAAGCACTGACGGGGACCGAAGGGAAAGAGGGCCCTGGCGATCTGGGGGGTGCTGCCGCCACACTGGGGCGGCAGCACTCGTGCGACGCACACGCGGAGCACAGACCACGCACAGGACTACAGGCGGAGGAGAGCTACGTGGGGACCGTAACGCTCGGCGTTTCGATCGCGGTCCCGGAGCCGTACGGCAGCAGCCTTCAGGAGCTGCGCGCAGGCTTCGGGGACGCCGCCGCGTACGGCATCCCCACGCACGTCACCCTCGTACCGCCGACCGAGGTGGCCTCGGACCGGCTGCCCGAGATCCGCGCCCACCTGGCCGAGGTCGCCGCCGCCGGCCGCTCCTTCGTGATGCGGCTGGCCGGCACCGGCACCTTCCGCCCCCTCTCGCCCGTGGTCTTCGTCCAGGTCGTGGAGGGCGGCTCCGGCTGCACCCGGCTCCAGGGCCAGGTCCGCGACCCGCAGGGGCCGCTCAACCGGGAGCTCTCGTTCCCGTACCACCCGCACGTGACGGTCGCCCACGGGATCTCCGAGGAGGCGATGGACCTGGCGTTCAGCACCCTCGCCGACTACGCGGCGGAGTGGGTCTGCTCCGGGTTCGCCCTCTACGAGCAGGGCTCGGACGGGGTCTGGCGCAAGCTGCGGGAATATCCGTTCGGCAACGGGGCAAGCGGTGGGGCGAGCGCCGTTCCGGCGCAGATCGGCTCGGCGACGGACAGCAGTGCGGCGGCAGCCGCGGGTGAGGCGACCGCACGCCGTTCCTGACGCAGGAACCGCAACCGGAAACCGATCCTTCGCAGGACCAGGGCGTGGAACGGCCGAGCCGTCGGGCGAAAAGTCACAATCGACGACCGTAGTCCCCAAAAGCGGCAATCCCGGCTATTTCCGACAGCTCATTTACGGTGACCGCATGGACTGGCTGAAGAATCTCCCGGTGATCGGGTCCCTGGTGTCCGCCCTGATGCGCACCCACCTGTGGCGTTCGTACGAGCGGCTCGACCGCGTGCACTGGAGCCGGCTCGCCGCGGCCATCACCTTCATCAGCTTCCTGGCCCTCTTCCCGCTGATCACCGTGGCCGCCGCGATCGGCGCCGGGCTGCTCACCCAGGACCAGCTCGACCGCCTCCAGAAGACCCTCGCCGAGCAGGTCCCCGGCATCTCCGACCAGCTCGACATCAACGCCCTCGTCGAGAACGCGAGCACCGTCGGCCTGATCGCCGCCGCCGTCCTGCTCTTCACCGGCATCGGCTGGGTCGGCTCGATGCGGGACTGCCTGCGGGCGGTGTGGGACAAGGACGACGAGGACGAGGGCAACCCCTTCGCCCGCAAGGGCAAGGACGCGCTCGTCCTCATCGGCCTCGGCGGCGTCGGCCTCTGCTCGGCCGCGGCCTCGATCTTCGGCTCCAGCGCCGTCGGCAAGGCCGGGGACTGGCTGCACGTACCGCGCGACGGCGCGGGCGGCGGCCTGCTGCGGGGCGCGGCCTTCCTCGTCGGAGTGCTGGCCGCCTTCCTCGTCCTGCTCTACGTCCTGACCCTGCTCCCGGGCGTCGAACCGCCCCGCCGCCGCCTGATCGAGGCGGCCCTCCTCGGCGCGGCCGGCTTCGAGCTGCTGAAGCTGCTGCTCAGCGGCTACATGAGGGAGGTCGCCACGAAGAGCATGTACGGGGCCTTCGGCGTGCCGATCGCGCTGCTGATCTGGATCAACCTCACGGCGAAGCTGCTGCTGTTCTGCGCGGCGTGGACCGCGAGCCGCGACGACGCCGACGGGGACGGAGCGCAGGACCCGGAGCGGGGCGGCGAACCCACCCCGGAGCGGGACGGCGAACCCACCCCGGAGCAGGGCCGCGAGCCCGCCGCGGAGCAGGGCGGCCGCGAGCCCGCCCAGAAGCCCGCCGGCTCCGCTACGCCCGGCCGCGAGCCCGGCGGCCGAGCCCCCGCGGCCAGCGCCGGTTGACGGCGTAGGCCCCGCCGGCCACCACGGCCAGCACCCCGCCCGCCACGCCGAAGGCGGTACCGACCCCGCCGCCGGAGCCCGCACCGGACGCCGACGGGTTGTTCTCGTGGGACTGGGCCGGGGAGCCGTAGGAGGTGGTGTCCGCGCTCTTCGGCGGCACCAGCTCGCCCACGGGCTTGACCTTCCCGCTCGCCGCGAAGCCCCAGTCGAGCAGGTCGGCGGTCTCCTCGTACACGGAGTTGGCGCCGCCGGTGCCCGGGTTCATCACCGTGACCAGCAGCTTCTTGTCGCCGCGCTGGGCGGCGCCGGTGAAGGTGGAGCCGGCCATCGTGGTGTTGCCGTTCTTCACCCCGGCGATCCCCTTGTAGGGGGGGAGGCCGCCTGCGCCGGTCATCAGCCGGTTGGTGTTCTGGATCTCGAAGGTCTCGCGCGGCTTCCCCGACTCCTGCCGGCCGGGGAACTTCGCGCTGGCCGTGCCGCAGTACTCCCGGAAGTCCTGCTTCTGCAGGCCGGAGCGGGCGATGAGGGTGAGGTCGTAGGCGCTGGAGACCTGGCCCGGGGCGTCGTACCCGTCCGGGGACACGACGTGCGTGTCCAGGGCCTGGAGCTCCTCGGCGTGCGCCTGCATGTCCTTGACGGTCTTCTCGACGCCGCCGTTCATGGCCGAGAGCACGTGCACGGCGTCGTTCCCGGAGCGCAGGAACACCCCGAGCCACAGGTCGTGGACGCTGTAGTCGGCGTCCTCCTTGATGCCCACCAGGCTGGAGCCGGAACCGACCCCGTCCAGCTCCTCCTGACTGACCTTGTGGACCTGGTCCTTGGGCAGACCGGGCAGCAGGGTGTCGGCGAAGAGCATCTTCATGGTCGAGGCCGGGGGGAGCCGCCAGTGCGCGTTGCGCGCGGCGAGGACCTCGCCGGTCTCGGCGTCGGCCACGATCCACGAACGGCCCGTCAGGCTCGTCGGCAGCGCGGGCGCACCGGGCAGCAGGTTGACCTGCGTACCGGGCTGCCCGAGCGATGCGCCGCCGATCGTGGACATCGACGCGGGCGGCGCGGGCGCCTTGCGCGGCTGCCCCTTCCCGTCCACCGGTGGCGTGGGCGTCGGCGCGGCGGACGCGGGCGGGGCCAGCAGCGCCGGGACCAGCAGAGCGGGAAGCGCGGCGGATAGGACCGTCAACGCGGTCTTCTTGGCAGACACGCAGGTGAAAGTACATCCCGATACTGTGCTTAGCGTCATGGACCGGCCAACCCGCCGCAACCACCGCCGGGACAGCCCACCCCGGCGCGTCCGTCCTGGGGACGAAACCGATACTGGGCTCATGAAACTCAGCCGCGCCGCTTCCTGGTTCCTGCTCGCCTTCGGCGTGTGGAGCTGGTTCATCTGGGTGTCTTTCGTCCGGAACCTGTGGAAGGACGGCAGCGGTCTGGCCTTCGACGACGCGGGGGACCCGACCGGGTACTTCTGGGTCCACCTTCTCCTGGCGGTGGCGTCCTTTCTCCTGGGGACGGCCGTCGGAGTGATCGGGTTGCGCGGGGTGCGGGCGCTGCGGCGTGAATCACGTACGGAGGCGGGCGCATGAGGATCGTTCTCTTCGCGGTCGTGGCCCTGCTGGTCGTGACCCTCCTGGTCCTGGTGCACCGCTGGCTCTGGATCCGCCTGGTCCGCGACACCACCGCCCCCGGCGGCCGCGTCCGCCGCACGGGCACCGCCCTGGCCTTCGCGCTCCCGCTCCTGTCCCTGGCCGCCCTGGTGGCGGGCCGCGCGGGGGCCCCCTTCTGGCTGGAGCGCACGGTCGCCTGGCCGGGCTACATGTGGCTGGCCGTCCTCATGTACCTCTCCCTGGCCATGCTGGTGGCCGAGCCCGTCCGCGTCCTGTGGCTCCGCCGCCGGGACAGGGCCGCGCCCCAGGCAGCCTCCGCGGGCGCGGCCCAGGCGGGCCCCGGGGCGCGGCCCCGCAGCGCCCCGGCCGCCGCAGGCGCGGACGCGACGGGGTCCGGGGCGGAGTCCCGCTCCCGGGAAGGGGCGGAGAGGGGAGCAGCGCCGCAGGCCACCCTCGCGGCCACCGCCGAGCCCGCGGCCGCCGCCGGGCAGCACCCGGCGCAGGCCGGCCCGGCGGAGCCCACCGCACCCGGCGTCAGTCGCAGGCGCTTCGCGCGGATCGCCGCCGGCACGGCCGCCGCCGCCGCAGCCGGCACGGTCGGCTACGGCACGTACGGAGTCCTCCGCGGCCCCCGCGTCAAGCGGGTCCGGGTCCCGCTGGCCAAGCTCCCCCGCGCGGCCCACGGCTTCCGCATCGCCGTGGTCAGCGACATCCACCTCGGCCCGATCCTGGGCCACGCCCACACCACCCGCATCGTCGACACCATCAACCGCACGCAGCCCGACCTCATCGCCATCGTGGGCGACCTCGTCGACGGCAGCGTCCACGACCTCGCCCCCGCGGCCGAACCGCTCCGCGGCCTCCGGGCGCGCCACGGCTCGTACTTCGTCACCGGCAATCACGAGTACTTCTCCGGCGCCCAGCAGTGGGTCGACCACGTCCGCGAGCTCGGCCTCACCCCGCTGGAGAACGCGCGCCGCGAACTCCCGTACTTCGACCTCGCCGGGGTCAATGACATCGCGGGCGAGAGCGAGGGCCACGGCCCGGACTTCCAGGCGGCCCTCGGCGACCGGGACCGCGCCCGCAGCGCCGTACTCCTCGCCCACCAGCCCGTGGTCATCGACGAGGCCGTCCGGTACGGGGCCGACCTCCAGCTCTCCGGCCACACCCACGGGGGCCAGCTGTGGCCCGGTGAGTACGTCGCCGAGCTCGCCAACCCCACCGTCGCCGGGCTGGAGCGCTACGGCGACACCCAGCTGTACGTCTCGCGCGGTGCGGGTGCCTGGGGGCCGCCGGTCCGGGTCGGCGCGCCGTCGGACATCACAGTCGTCGAACTCGCCTCATATCAGGCCTGAACCGCCCGAACCGCCAACGCCACGCCATGAATCGGCCTTCCCGAGGCCGAAATTCCATGATGGGATGTGACCGATAATCGGATAACGGGTCGCAGACTCCGGTCAGCGCCCACGTGGGGTGGAGTCAAGGATGTTGCGGTCTGTCCGCTCGAAAGTCATCGCGGCCGGGCTGGTCCTCGGCGTCGGCTCCGTCGCCGCGTGGCAGCTGCTGCCGCAGGCGGCCGGCGGCGGGGAGCCCATCCGCGTCGGCACGAGTGACGTGGTCTCCTCCCTCGACCCCGCCGGGGCGTACGACGCGGGCTCCTGGGCGCTGTTCAGCAACGTCTACCAGTCGCTGCTGACCATCGACCGCGGCTCGGACACCCCGGTGCCCGACGCGGCCTCCTCCTGCGACTTCATCGGCGACAAGCTCACCACCTACCAGTGCGAGCTGCGCCCGGACGTGAAGTTCTCCTCCGGCCGGGCGATCACCGCCGAGGACGTCAAGCACTCCTTCGACCGGATCAAGGCGATCAACTCCGACCAGGGCCCGGCGCCGCTGTTCAACACCCTGAAGTCGGTCAAGGCCGAGGGCCGCACGGTCACCTTCGAACTCTCCGCAGGGGACGCCACCTTCCCGTTCAAGATCGCGACGGGCGCCGCCTCGATCGTGGACAAGGACAAGTACCCGGCCAAGGCCCTGCGCACGGAGGAGAAGGTCGACGGCTCCGGCCCCTTCACCCTCGCCGGCTACACGGCCGGCACGAGCGCCGAGCTCAAGCCCAACACCTCGTACAAGGGCCAGGGCAAGGTCTCCAAGAGCGCGGTCACCGTGAAGTACTTCAAGGACTCCGCGCAGCTGGAGCAGG
Organism: Streptomyces sp. NPDC006450; assembly: GCF_040612195.1. Lineage (NCBI taxonomy): Bacteria > Bacillati > Actinomycetota > Actinomycetes > Kitasatosporales > Streptomycetaceae > Streptomyces > Streptomyces sp. NPDC006450. Next base: position 15,265 of record NZ_JBEXPT010000047.1, read on the forward strand.
CCTGGACCGACCGCGGGATCGAGGTCGCCCACCGCGACATGCCCCCGGCGGTCCTGGCCGACCTGAACCCGGGCCTGGAGGACACCCGGTACCAGGCCTCGGGCGGCACGGAGATCCGCAGCATGGTCTTCAACCTCCGCCCGGGCTCCCCGGTGGCCCAGCCCGCCGTCCGCCAGGCCGTCGCCGCCGTCGTGGACCGGGCCAAGGTCGCGACCGAGGTCTACAAGGGCACCGTCACCCCGCTCTACTCGCTCGTTCCGGCGGGCATCGCCGGGCACAGCACGCCGTTCTTCGACGCCTGGCCCTCACCGAACGGGCTCCACGCGAAGAAGCTGCTCAAGGACGCCGGGATCACGACCCCCGTCGCGATCACCCTCGGGGTCAACGTGCGCGGCGCGAGCGTCGCCGAGGCCGAGGAGCTGAAGGCGCAGCTGGAGTCCACCGGCCTCTTCCAGCTGACCATCGAGCCCGTCGAGAAGTGGAGCGACTTCCAGAAGGCCTACGCGGCGGGCGAGTTCGACGCCTACACCATCGGCTGGATCGCCGACTTCCCGGACGCGGACAACTTCCTGGCCCCGCTCGTCGGCGCCGACAACTCGATGAACAACGGCTACTCCGACAAGAACGTCGACGCCCTCATCACCCGCACCCAGTCCTACTCGGACCGCGGCGCCGCCGCCGAGGACTTCCGCGACCTGCAGAAGCTGGTCGCGCAGCAGGTCCCGATGATGCCGATCTGGCAGAAGAAGGACTACGTGATGTCCCGCGATGCCGTCGCGGGCGCCCAGTACCTCTCGGACGGCACCGGCGTATGGCGCCTGTGGGAGCTCAACTGGCTGTAGGACCGGGGCCGCGGTCCGGGCCCGTGTGCGGGCTCCGTCACGGGCCCTCCTGCGGCCCCTCCTCCGGGCCCGCGTCCGGGTCGGAGGCCCGCTTGCGGCCCGGCCGGGACACGGCCGTCTGGGCCATGCCCGGCAGGAAGTCCGTGAACAGCTCGTGCACTTCCCGCACCAGCGGCCGCAGCACCCGGAACCGGGCCAGGATGATGCCCCGGGTCGTGAGCTGCGCGCCGCGCTGGGCGAGCCGCCGGGTCTTCTCGCTGTCCGGGGAGCGGTCGAAGACCCAGTAGAGGACCAGGCCCATCTGCGAGAGCCACATCAGCTCCGGCAGGACGTCGGCCAGCTCGTCCGGCACCTTGGTCCTGGCCCCCGCCAGCACCTCGCGGTGCATGTCGATGGCCTGCTTGCGGGCCGCCTCCGACTCCGGGGAGAACGGGCTGAGCGGGCTCTCCGGGTCCGCGGCGTTCTTGAAGAACTGCGAGGCGAACTCGTGGTACGGCGCCGCGATGTCCAGCCAGCTGGTCAATACGCCCGCGAGCCGCTTCTGCAGGTCGGTCTCGTTGTCCAGGATCGGCCGGACCGCCGCCAGGTGGGCGGCGCCGATCCGGTCGTAGAAGCCCTGGACCAGGTGCTCCTTGGACTCGAAGTAGTAGTAGGCGTTGCCGACCGATACTCCGGCCTCCTTGGCGATACCGCGCATCGTCGTCTTGTCGAAGCCGCGCTCCTGGAAGAGGCGGAGCGCGGTTTCGAGGATGAGCGTGCGGGTCTGCTCGCTCTTGGGAGCCTTCTGATCAGTCACGGTCTGAGCCTATCGGGGCGCGGAACACTGGTCGGCACAGGCCGGTTCCCCGCCGTTCGCCGAGGAGTTGTCCCGCACGGCCTCGCGCCAGGTGGAGGCGGTGTACATGGCCGCTCTGGCGAAGGGCCGGCCGGCCGGGGTGGCCAGCCAGTTCGCCTTCGGCCGGTGCTCGGCCAGCGCCCACAGGCAGACGATGAAGGCGTCCGTCCCGGTCCACACCTGTCCGGAGTCGCCGATGACGGTGATCTCCTTCAGCGTCGAGGCGTGGTCGAGCTGCGGGTAGCGCCGCTGCGCCTCGAAGGAGGCCGCGGGGATGAGCCGGAGCGGTACCAGCCATCGTTGGCCGAGCAGCCAGTGCCGGATGTGTACGCAGAGCGGACAGTTCGCGTCGTACAGCACCGTCAGGTGCCGGGTCGGGGTGGCGGGCACCGGGATCAGGCCCCGGCGGGCGCGGTCCACCCCTGCGGGGCGACCGGCGGGGTCTGCTGACGCTCCATGATTCCCCGGCGGCGCATCTTGTTCAGCACCCAGACGTTGCCGAGGTGCATGAAGCCGAGGACCAGGAGCACGACTCCGAGCTTGACCGACAGGGCCTCGAAGAGTCCGCGGGCCGCGACGATCTCCTCGGCCGACCGCAGGTAGAGGGTCACGAAGCCGATGTTGACGAGGTAGAAGCCGACCACCAGGAGCTGGTTGACCGCGTCGGCGAGCTTCTCGTTCCCCTGGAGGACGTCGCCGATGAAGACGCGGCCGTTGCGGCTGAGCGTGCGGGCCACCCAGACGGTGAGTCCGATGCTGATGAGCAGGTAGATGACGTACGCGACCACGGTGAGGTCCATTGTCCCCAGCCCCTTTGAACGTGTTCAACTGCTGACGGCACTGACTGTAGACCTCTTTTTGAACAGGTTCAAGCGAATCGGTGCGCCCGGCCGGGTCAGCGTCCCGAAAGGACCGCCTCGAAGAGGAAGGGCAGCAGCAACCGGTTGATCTCCTCCGGGCGTTCGAGGGAGGGGAGGTGGCCGGCCCAGGGCAGTTCGACGTGGACGGCGCCGGGCACGAGGGAGGGGAGCTCGGCGGGGACGTCCCGGAAGTCGGGGATGTCGTGCGCACCGCCGACGGCGAGGACGGCGGCGGTGATGGCGGCAGGCTCGAAGGCGGGCTCGGGGAGCTCGTGGTCCCCGTCGGCGGCCATGGCGCCCTGCAGGTTCCCGAGCTGCATGGTCCGTACGAGGGCGTGCACGGCCTCGCCGGCCTCCGGGCCCAGCCATTGGCGGGCGTTGAGCTCGGCCGCGCCCTCCAGGTCGCCGGCGTCCAGCAGGGCGGCCTCGGCGGCATTGAAGGCGAGCAGCGCGGGACCGCGCCGCTGCGCGGGCCGGGCGGGGCAGAGCAGCGCCAGCGCGCTCACCAGCTCCGGACGCAGCGCGGCCAGCGTCAGCGCGACCCGCCCGCCGTAGGAGCTGCCGACGAAGGCGGCCCGGCGGATGCCGAGATGGTTCAGAAGTGCCTGGACGTCCCCGTGATCGCTGTACGGGGCCTCGGCGGCGGGAGAGTCTCCGCAGGTCCGGAAGTCCGCCCGGACCACCCGGTATCCGGCCGCGAGCAGCGGCTGCCACTGCGGCTCCCACATCCGCCGGTCGCATACGGAGGAGTGCAGCAGGACGACGGCCGGAGCGTCGGCGGGACCGTCCACATCATGAGAAAGGATCATCCGCCGATCCTCGTGGACCTGCCCCCGCCCCGCCATCGGATTCCCGCCCGGCCGGACTCACATGCTCAGCGCGCGCGCCTGGTTGATCTGGCTCATGACCCACATGTAGGTCCCCGGGTCCACCGCGGGGATCATCGTGGAGTGGTGGCGGCCGGCGCTGTTGACGGTGATCTGGATGTAGCCCGTCGTGCGGCGCTCCTTCATCAGGAGGAAGAACAGGCCGAGCAGGCAGAACAGGAAGAAGATGACGGCCAGCACGATGGCGTGCGCCGGGATCTTCTCCTCCGTCCGGGAGAAGTCGGTGGCGTTCCAGATCGCGCCCCTGAGCGGCATCGGGCCCGAGGGGGTGATGATCTGGTCCCCGGCGATCGTGATGTCGCCCAGGGAGAGTCCGGCGGCCGGGTAGCCCGCAGGACCCATCGGCGGCATCTGGGCCGCAATGCCCGCTCCGCCGATGGTCGGCTGGTAGGCCGGGGGCTGCGGGTAGGGCTGCGGGTAGCCGTAACTCGGGCTCCCCGGCCCCCACTTGTACTCGTCGCCCTGGCCCGGGTCGCTCGCGTAAGGGTTCGGGTTCGGCTGCTGCTCACTCATGTGCCCGATGATTCCACAGCCCTCGGCAGGCCAGTAGGGCGATCGCCGGTACGCGCAAGGCCCCGCCCCCGGTGCGAACACCGGGGGCGGGGCCTTCGTGCGGTCGACGGCCCGGGCCGCCGCGGGGCGGCGGGCCCGCCAGGGCCGAGCGCCGCGAGGGGCGCGTCAAGAAATCAGAAGCGGCGGGTGATCAGGGCCCGCTTCACTTCCTGGATCGCCTTCGTGACCTCGATGCCTCGCGGGCACGCGTCGGTGCAGTTGAAGGTCGTGCGGCAACGCCACACGCCGTCCTTGTCGTTCAGGATCTCCAGGCGCTGCTCGCCCGCCTCGTCACGCGAGTCGAAGATGAAGCGGTGCGCGTTGACGATCGCCGCCGGGCCGAAGTACTGGCCGTCGTTCCAGAACACCGGGCACGAGGACGTGCATGCGGCGCACAGGATGCACTTGGTGGTGTCGTCGAAGCGCTCGCGGTCCTCGGCGGACTGCAGGCGCTCGCGCGTCGGCTCGTTGCCCTTGGTGACCAGGAACGGCATGACGTCCCGGTACGCCTGGAAGAAGGGCTCCATGTCGACGACGAGGTCCTTCATCACCGTCAGGCCCTTGATGGCCTCGACCGTGATCGGCTTCTCCGGGTTGATGTCCTTGATCAGCGTCTTGCAGGCGAGCCTGTTCTTGCCGTTGATCCGCATCGCGTCGGAGCCGCAGATGCCGTGCGCGCACGAGCGGCGGAAGGTCAGCGTGCCGTCGAGGTCCCACTTGATCTTGTGGAGACCGTCGAGCACGCGCTCCTTCGGGTCGATCTCGATCTGGAAGTCCTGCCAGGTCGACTCGTCCGAGATCTCCGGGTTGAACCGGCGGATCCGGAACGTGACCGTGATGAAGGGCGAGGCAGCGGCGGCCGCCTCCATCTGGTCCGTCTTGCTGAGGGTCGGGGTGGCCATCAGTACTTACGCTCCATCGGCTGGTAGCGGGTGACGACGACCGGCTTGTAGTCCAGGCGGACCGAGTCCTGGCCGTTGTCGTCCACCTCGCGGTACGCCATGGTGTGGCGCATGAAGTTGACGTCGTCGCGGTTCGGGTAGTCCTCGCGGTAGTGACCGCCGCGGGACTCCTTGCGCGCCAGCGCGGACACGGCCATGACCTCGGCCAGGTCGAGCAGGTTGCCCAGCTCGATGGCTTCCAGCAGGTCCGTGTTGAAGCGCTTGCCCTTGTCCTGGACGGACACGTTCTTGTAGCGCGCGCGCAGCTCCGCGATCTTCTCGACCGCGGTCTTGATCGTCTGCTCGGTGCGGAACACCATGACGCAGGCGTCCATCGTCTCCTGGAGCTCCAGGCGCAGGTCCGCGACCCGCTCGTTGCCCGTGGAGGCCCGCAGGTGCTCGACCAGGTCGATGACCTGCTGCGCCGGGTTCTCGGGCAGCTCGACGTAGTCGTTGGCGTGGGCGTACGCGGCCGCCGCGATGCCCGAGCGCTTGCCGAAGACGTTGATGTCCAGCAGCGAGTTGGTGCCCAGGCGGTTCGCGCCGTGCACCGATACGCACGCGACCTCGCCGGCCGCGTACAGACCCGGGACGACGGTGGTGTTGTCCGCGAGGACCTCACCCTCGACGTTCGTCGGGATGCCGCCCATGGCGTAGTGCGCGGTGGGCTGGATCGGGATCGGGTCCGTGTACGGCTCGATGCCCAGGTAGGTGCGCGCGAACTCGGTGATGTCCGGGAGCTTCGCGTCGAGCTGCTCCGGCGGCAGGTGCGTCAGGTCCAGGTACACGTGGTCACCGGCGGGACCGCAGCCGCGGCCCTCACGGATCTCGGTGTAGATGGAGCGCGAGACGACGTCACGGGACGCGAGGTCCTTCATGACCGGCGCGTACTTCTCCATGAAGCGCTCGCCGTCCTTGTTGCGGAGGATGCCGCCCTCACCGCGGGCGCCCTCCGTCAGCAGGATGCCCATGCGCCAGATGCCCGTCGGGTGGAACTGGAAGAACTCCATGTCCTCCAGCGGCAGGCCGCGGCGGTAGCAGGCCGCCTGGCCGTCACCCGTGAGGGTGTGCGCGTTGGAGGTCACCTTGAAGAACTTGCCGGTGCCGCCGGAGGCGTAGATGACGGACTTCGCCTGGAACACGTGGATCTCGCCGGTGGCGAGCTCGTACGCGACCACGCCGGCCGACTTCTTGACGCCGTCCTCCTCGACCAGGAGCTGGTCCAGGACGTAGAACTCGTTGAAGAACTCCACGCCCTCCTTGACGCAGTTCTGGTACAGCGTCTGAAGGATCATGTGGCCGGTGCGGTCCGCGGCGTAGCAGGACCGGCGGACCGGGGCCTCGCCGTGGTTGCGGGAGTGGCCGCCGAAGCGGCGCTGGTCGATGGTGCCGTCCGGGGTGCGGTTGAACGGCAGGCCCATCTTCTCGAGGTCGAGGACCGCGTCGATGGCCTCCTTCGCCAGGATCTCGGCGGCGTCCTGGTCGACCAGGTAGTCACCGCCCTTGACCGTGTCGAAGGTGTGCCACTCCCAGTTGTCGTCCTCCACGTTGGCGAGCGCGGCGGCCATGCCGCCCTGCGCGGCGCCCGTGTGGGAGCGGGTGGGGTAGAGCTTGGTCAGCACGGCGGTGCGGCTGCGCTTCGTCGACTCGATGGCGGCGCGCATGCCTGCGCCGCCCGCCCCGACGATGACGGTGTCGTACTTGTGGATCTTCATTGGTTTCGCCTCAGCCCCGTTGCCTAGCGGATGTTCGGGTCGAAGGTGAAGATCACCAGCGTGCCCAGAAGAATGGTGAACACCGTGGCGGTGTAGAGCAGGCCCTTGAGCCACAGACGCGTGTTGGCGCGCTCCGCGTAGTCGTTGATGACGGTACGCAGACCGTTCGCGCCGTGCAGCATCGCGAGCCACAGCATCAGCAGGTCCCAGCCCTGCCAGAACGGGGAGGCCCAGCGGCCCGCCACGAAGGCGAAGCCGATCTTGGAGACCCCGCCGTCCAGCACGAGCTGGATCAGCAGGTGGCCGAGGACCAGGACGACGAGCACGATGCCCGAGAGGCGCATGAAGAGCCACGCGACCATCTCGAAGTTGCCGCGGGTCGAGCGCGGGGTCTTGCTGGTGCGCTTGCGCGGCGCCTCGATGTACGGCGCCGGGTTGTCGACGTCGTAGAGGGACACGCCCTCCACGTCACCGATGCCCTTTTCGAAAGAAGTGTCAGAAGACATGCGTGTCACTTCCCGAAGAGTTCGAGGTAAGCGTGTCCGAGGACGGGGTAAAGGGCCCCGACCATCAGCACGACCCAGATGCCCACCACGGTCCAGAGCATCTGCTTCTGGTAGCGGGGGCCCTTGGACCAGAAGTCCACGGCGATGACACGGAGACCGTTGAGCGCGTGGAACAGGATTGCGGCGACGAGGCCGTACTCCAGCAGCGCGACGATCGGAGTCTTGTAGGTAGCCACGACATCGTCGTACGCCTCGGGGGAGACGCGGACGAGAGCGGTGTCGAGGACGTGTACGAACAGGAAGAAGAAAATGAGGACGCCGGTGACTCGATGAGCCACCCAGGACCACATTCCTTCCCGGCCGCGGTACAACGTTCCAGCCGGCACGGAAAACCCTCCGGAAGCGGGGCGGGGGCCAGCCGGCTTCTTTGTCGGTCGGGCCCGGCCGGGTACGGTCCTCCGGCCCCGGACATCGTAGCGACGCTTTGTCGGTTCCCTCGCGCGGGGGCCATCGGTGTGATCAAACAGGCACGGACGGACTATCCCACAGGGGCGAATAGACCGAATTCGGCAGCAGATACCCCATCCGCCGAGGTCAGCCAGTCTGTCAGGTCGGCGAGCCGGACCTGCGCGACGCGACGGAGCTCGTCCGCGCAGATCGCGCGCTCCTCGTCCACGTCCAGCTCCATCCGCCGCCGGATCGCGGCCAGCAGCTGGTCCGCCTGCTCCTCCGGGGTGGTCCCGTCGAGGCAGATCACGAAGGCGTGGCGGTACGTCCGCTCGTACTCCGCGTGCGCCGCGTCGAGCGCGAGGAGCGCGGCGTAGGAGGCCCCGTGCTCCAGCTCCGGCGGGAACTCGCAGGCCAGTGCCTCGGAGAGGTCCGCTTGGGAAAGGTCGTACGAAGCTTCGTCCGCTGCGGCGAGTAGCGCGCCGAAGTCGGGGTATGGGCGGTGGGCGGCGACCCGGTGTGCCCAGCGCCGGCTGCCGCAGCAGTGCAGCAGGGCGGAGTGGGCGACTTCGGGGGGCAGGGCGTTGAACCGTTCGAGCCCGGCGTCGGCGGCGTCGCGGAAGGGATCGGCGCCGTGGAGGAGGTGGGAGCCGTGGGAAGGGTCGCAGCCTCCGCGGGCCTGTGCCGGAAGGTGGCTGGACAGCGAGGGGCTCCTGGTGGCGTGGCGCGGGTGTCCCGCCACGCTATCGACGCGGAGCCGGGTGTGTCGTACCCATTCTTGATTTTCACTCGGAAGTGAGCCGAAAGGATGACGAGAGCGCATGTCGGACGGGGTGCCGGGCCGCTCGGGGCGCCCACAGGAAGCCGGGGCATGATGGCCGCGAGGGCGAAGGAAAAGGGGAGGGCGACCGAGGCCGCCACCCCCCACAGGAGAGGCCCCGGCCGCCATCCGTCGCGGGCTCGTGCGACAAGCCCGCACCCCTGTCAGCGTCTTCGGTGCGTTTTGTGTCACACCTCGCTCCGCGCAGGGATGGTTGCGCGTTGTACAACTCGTGGACGAAGGTGCTTGAAAGCCGTAACGTGCTGATTTGCGCCACACAAACGGGACTGTGAACGGGTTGGGGATTTTGCTGGGGGACGACGCGGAGCTGACCACCGCGGTGCTCGCGGCACAAGACGGCGACGAGCTCGCGTTCCGTTCTGTGTACCGCTCCGTGCACCCGCGCCTGCTCGGATACGTCCGCACGCTCGTCGGAGACGGCGACGCGGAGGACGTCACCTCCGAAGCCTGGCTGCAGATCGCCCGCGACCTCGACTCCTTCACCGGCGACGCCGACCGCTTCCGCGGCTGGGCGGCCCGCATCGCCCGCAACCGCGCCCTCGACCACATACGGATGCGCGGGCGCCGGCCCGCCGTCGGCGGCGACGAGACCGAGCTGACGGGCCACGCCGCCGAGTCCGACACCGCAGGCGAGGCCATGGAGTCCCTCTCCACCTGCCGCACCATGGAACTCATAGCCCAGCTCCCGCAGGACCAGGCCGAGGCCGTCGTCCTGCGGGTGGTCGTCGGCCTGGACGCCAAGAGCGCCGCCGAGACCCTGGGCAAGCGCCCCGGCGCGGTACGCACGGCCGCGCACCGGGGCTTGAAGAAGCTCGCCGAGCTGCTCGGAGCGGACGAGGACTTCGACCCGGATTCCGACCCCGAGGCCGGCATCGGCTCCGCCGTGGGCGCCGGCTCCGGACGCCGGCGCGGCCTCGGCGATAATGACGGGAGTCGCGCACGGGGCGCCGGGGGCGGGCGGGACCTCGAGGCGGTACCGGCGCAGCGGGCCCGCGCCGCGGGCCTCGTAGAACAAACCGGTGTGACGCATTCACGTTGGCGGACGCAGAAGGACATGTGATGGCCGACGAGCGCGACAGGTGGCTGGACAGAGCCGCGGCGGACAGACTGCTGCGCGGAGAACCGGCCGCACCTGGCGCCGACCCCCGGGCCCGGGCCCGGGCCGAGCGGCTGCGCGCCGCCCTGGAGGCACTGGCCGAGCCGCCGCCCGCGGCCGCCGGAGGGCAGCCCGGGGAACTGCGCGGAGAGGCCGACGCCGTGGCCGCGTTCCGCGCGCGCGGCTCCGTACTCCAGGCGGACCTCCAGACGCGGGCTCCCGACACCGCGCTGTTCGGCTCCGCGGACACGGTGGTCGAGCTCGGCCCGCCGGCCGGCCCGGCCGGACACCGGTCCCGGCGCGGCCGGCCCGTCCGCTTCACTCTCGCGGCCGCGGTGGCGAGCGTCGCCGTGGGCGGCCTTGCGGCCGCCGCGGGCACCGGACTGCTGGACCGGGACACCCGGGACACCGCCGGCCGGGTGCCGGCCGTCTCGGTGTCGGCCGGCACCTCCTCCGGGAGCTCGGCGGCCGACGGGCACGCGACACCCTTCGCGCCCTTGCGCACCATCGAGCCGGGCGACGGCGAGAGCCCGAGCGGCAGCCCGAGCCCGGGCGGCACCCCGGGCACGGACGGACGTACGACGACGGGACCCGACGGCGTCACCGGGGCCGTCGGCGGCACCGGCGGTGAACCGTCCGCGAGCGGCTCGACCGGCGGCAGGGACGGCCGAGACCGGTCCCTCCAGGGCGGCACGGACGGAGCGACGACCGGCACCGGCGAGGGTTCGGACCGGGACCGGGGAAGCCGCACCGGAGCCGAGGAGCTGTGCCGGGACTACCGGTCGGGGAAGATCGACGAGGCCGGCCGCGAGCGGCTCGTACGGCTGGCCAAGGGGCTGTTGCGGGTTCCGCGCTACTGCCAGATGGTGCTCGACGTGGCCACCGGCGGAGGATCGGGCGCAGACCTGCCGGACTCCCCGCCGGACCGGGGCTCCGATTCGGACTCCCCGTCGCGCTCGCTGGAGCTGACCCCGGCCGGGACGGCCTCGCCGAAGCCTCCGGACACGGGCCCCCAGCGCTGAGGAGCGGGTACCGGACACTGGCCTGAAACGGTTCGGACCCCCGCTGTAACACTTTTCGAACCGGTGACGCAGTACATAACGAGCCGACTGGTCATCGGCCGCGCATGAGCCGGGGTTCCCCCCGTACCCCTGGGCTCTGCGCAACCGGCGCGGGCGGGATTCGTTCCCCCGATCCCGCCCGCGCCCTCAACTTCCGACCGTGGACGCCCGGACCGGGCCCCCTGCGCCGGGCCCCTCTGCCAGGCCTCCGGCGGATCACCAGTAGACGACGACCTTGTCGCCGACCTTCACCGCGTCGAACAGCGTCGCCAGCTTGGCCTTGTCCCGGACGTTCACGCAGCCGTGCGAGGCGCCGGCGTATCCGCGGGCGGCGAAGTCCGCCGAGTAGTGCACGGCCTGGCCCCGGCTGAAGAACATCGAGTACGGCATCGGCGTGTGGTAGATCGTCGAAGTCCAGTCCTTGGCCTTCCACTCCACCTTGAACTCGCCCTCGCGGGTCGGGGTGTTCTCCGAGCCGAAGCGCACGTCCAGCGTGGAGACGACCTTCCCGTCGATCATCCAGGCGAGGGTGCGGCTCTCCTTGCTGATGCACATCACCCGGCCCGTCATGCAGCGCGCGTCGGGCGCGTCCGGCTCGTTGACGGTCGGCGGGCGCAGCTCGGCGGGGGTCGGCTTCTTCGTGGCCTTCTGGATCTTCTTCCAGGTGGGCTCGTCCACACCGCCGGTGGCGGACAGGCCGTTCTTCGACTGGAAGGACTTGACCGCCGCGGTCGTCTTCGAACCGTAGAAGCCGGTCGGAGCGACCGTCATCAGCTTGAGCTGACGCAGCCGGGCCTGCAGTTCGCGGACCAGCTCGCTGTCGTCGCCGTTCGCCATGACCTGCTTCACGGTCGGCGAGGGCGAGGCGGAGGCGGAGGCCGAGGGCGACGGCGACGCGGACGCGGAAGCCGACGGCGAGGCGTCGCCCGGCTTTGCGTCCGTGGACGGCGAGGCGTCGGGAGAGGCGACCGCCGTGGGCGATGCGGGCGCGGAAGAACCGGAGCCCGTGGACTCCGTCTTCTGCGGCCCGCAGGCGGTCGCGGCAAGCGCGACGGCGGTGGCCAGGCCCAGTGCGCGGACTATTACTCTCTGGCGGTGCATAGCGGTCCCCCGATTTCTACGTGTGTATCTAGGTGATGCGACGCGGGCGTGGTCAGTTGCAGGGACTGCCGCGATGTTGCGCCATTGTGACCAGCGGCTGCCGCACGGTAGCCGCGGGGACGTTTTATCAGCCCCGGGCCCCTCGGATCCACGAAGGAGCGCGTCACATGGAGCGGCACACCGAGAGCGGGATCCCGATCGCGCCCGTCTACCGTCCGGGCGACCTCGCCGGCTGGGACCCCGGGACCGCGCTGGGGGAGCCGGGTGAGTACCCGTACACCCGGGGCGTCTACCCGAGCATGTACACCGGACGGCCCTGGACCATGCGCCAGTACGCCGGTTTCGGTACGGCCACCGAGTCCAACGCCCGCTACCGCCAACTCATCGCGGGTGGCGCGGCCGGGCTGTCCGTGGCCTTCGACCTGCCCACCCAGATGGGTCACGACTCCGACGCCCCGCTCGCGCACGGCGAGGTCGGGAAGGTGGGCGTCGCGATCGACTCGGTCGAGGACATGCGGGTGCTGTTCGACGGGATCCCGCTCGACCGGGTGTCCACGTCGATGACGATCAACGCGCCGGCCGCGCTGCTGCTCCTGCTCTACCAGCTGGTCGCCGAGGAACAGGGCATCGAGCCCGCCCTGCTGACCGGCACGGTCCAGAACGACGTGCTGAAGGAGTACATCGCACGGGGGACCTACATCTTCCCGCCCGGCCCTTCCCTGAGGTTGACGTCCGACGTCTTCCGCTACTGCCGGGCCGAGCTCCCCAGGTGGAACACCATCTCCATCTCCGGCTACCACATGGCCGAGGCGGGGGCCTCGCCCGCGCAGGAGATCGCCTTCACGCTGGCCGACGCGATCGCGTACGTCCGGACCGCGCTGGCCGCCGGGATGGAGGTCGACGCGTTCGCACCCCGGCTGTCGTTCTTCTTCGTCGCCCGCACCACGCTCCTGGAGGAGGTCGCGAAGTTCCGCGCGGCCCGCCGGATCTGGGCCCGCGTCATGCGCGAGGAGTTCGGGGCCCGGGACCCGAAGTCGCTGATGCTGCGCTTCCACACCCAGACCGCCGGGGTGCAGCTGACGGCGCAGCAGCCGGAGCTGAACCTGGTCCGCGTCGCCGTGCAGGGGCTGGCCGCCGTGCTCGGCGGCACCCAGTCGCTGCACACCAACTCCTTCGACGAGGCGATCGCGCTGCCCACCGAGAAGTCGGCCCGCCTCGCGCTGCGGACCCAGCAGGTGCTGGCGTACGAGACGGACGTGCCGCACACCGTGGACCCCTTCGCCGGGTCCTACGCGGTGGAGCGGATGACGGACGAGCTGGAGGCGGCGGCCCTCGACCTGATGGCGCGGGTCGAGGCGATGGGCGGGGCGGTGGCCGCGATCGAGGCGGGCTTCCAGAAGGAGGAGATCGAGCGGAACGCGTACCGGATCGCCCGGGAGACCGAGAGCGGCGAGCGGGTGGTGGTCGGGGTCAACCGCTTCGCGCTGGACGAGGAGGAGCCGTACGAACCGCTATGGGTGGACCCGGCGATCGAGGACCGGCAGCGGGCGGCGCTGGCCGCGCTGCGGGCGGGGCGCGACGGGGCGGCCGTGGACGAGGCGCTGGCGGCGCTGCGGGAGGCGGCGGCGGGCACGGAGAACGTGCTCTATCCGATGCGGGAGGCGCTGCGCGCCAGGGCCACGGTGGGGGAGGTGTGCGGGGCGCTGCGGGAGGTGTGGGGGACGTACGTGCCAGCTGATTCCGGCTGGTGACCAGGGTTGATTCCGATTCCGTCCCGGTCCGTGAAATCGACTGGCGCGACAGGTGTGTCCTCATGGGACACTCCTGCACATGCTGGGTGTCACAGATCTTCCGACGTATCTCGCCGGCCTGGTGCTGATCATTTTGCTGCCGGGTCCGAACTCGCTCTACGTGCTCTCCGTCGCCGCGCGCGGCGGGGTCCGCCAGGGGTACCGGGCCGCCGCCGGCGTGTTCACCGGAGACGCCCTGCTCATGACCCTGGCCGCGGTCGGCGCCGGGGCGCTGCTGCAGACCAGCCCGATGCTGTTCGGCATCGTCAAACTGCTCGGCGCCGGGTACCTGACCTGGCTCGCCATCGGCATGCTGCGGGGCGCGTGGACCATGTGGCGCGCCCGCCGCGAGCGCGCGGGGGCCGGCGGGGGCGGCCCTCAGGCGCCCGTGGCCGCCGCCGAGGTGAAGGCCGGTGAGACGGAGCGGCCCTACCGGCGGGCGCTGCTGATCAGCGTGTTCAACCCGAAGGCCATCCTCTTCCTGATGTCCTTCTTCGTGCAGTTCGTGGACTCCGCATACGCCTACCCGGCACTGTCCTTCCTGCTGCTGGGCGGCCTGATGCAGATCGCCAGCTTCCTCTACCTGACCACGCTCATCTTCGGCGGGAACCGCCTGGCGGCCACGTTCCGGCGCCGCAAGCGGCTCGCGGCCGGGGCCAGCTCGGCGGCGGGCGTGCTGTTCCTGGGCTTCGCGGCGAAGCTCGCCGTGAGCTGATCCGGCCGGGCGCCCGGCGCGGGCCGGGCAGGATCGGAAGGAGACGGCCTAGCCGACCGCCCTGCGCAGCAGCCGGGCCACCCGGCGGGCCGCGCGGCTGCGGGGCAGGAAGGACAGTTGCGCCGGGAGGCCGCCGGGCAGGCCCAGGGTGGTCAGCCGGCCGCGGGTGAAGTAGCGCCAGGTGTCCGGGGTCAGGTGCGCGCCCAGCCAGCGCTCGGCCGCCGTGCGGTGCTCCGCCAGGATCTTGGGCTGCATGGTGAAGCCGACCGCCGTGACCAGGCCCGCCAGCTCGGCCGCGACCCGTTCGGGTCCCGGCGGGGTCCAGGAGCGTACGGCCGCGGGGTCCGCGAGGTCGGGCAGCAGGGCGTCGGCCAGCACGAGCGGGATCCGGTTGCTGTTCGGGTACGGGGACAGGCGCGCCAGCACGGCTCCCGTGCCGGTCCGGGCCACCGGGATCCCGTACAGGGTGGCGGCGGTCAGCAGTCCCGTGGAGAAGCAGCCGACGACCAGCGCCGGGCGCAGGCCCTCGTAGAGGGTCTCGGCGAGCACCGGGGTGTTCAGCACGGTGAGCCGCACGCCGAGCCGTTCGGCCTCCTCCTCCGCCCGGCGGGAGTAGCCGGCGGGCGCGCTGGGGTGCGGTTTGAAGACCATCTCGCGGTGGCCCAGCGCGTGTGCGCCGCGGACCATCTCCCCGTGCAGTTCCTCCTCCTCGTCGGCCGGCACCAGGTCGAGGGCGGAGAGGTACTGGCCCAGCAGGAGCGCGGGGGCCTCGGCGCCCGTGCCGTCCGGCGCCGGCGGCAGCCGCAACGGGGGCGGGGCCGCCGCTTCGAGCTCGCCGATGACCTTGAGGAAGGCGGCGGCCGGGATCGCCTCGGCCCGTACTGCGAACTCGGTCAGCAGCAGCGGCTCCAGGCCCGGTACGAGGTCCAGGTGCAGCACCCGCCGTACGCGCATCCCGAGCGCGGGGTCGAGGCGCAAGCGGGTGGGACCGTAGCTCATCAGCCCGTCGGCGTAGACCTCCATGGCCGCCCCGGGGAAGAGCCGGCACAGGCTCTGGGCGGGCGGCACCTGGAGCGATTCCACGATCAGCTCGACGCGGTCGGTGCCCAGCCCCCAGGAGGAGCGCAACTGGCGTTCCCACAGCGGGACGTCGTCGGGGCGCGGGCTCCAGGTGCTGGGGTGCTGCGGTGCGATGACGGCGTTCCAGTCGAGGACCTCGTCGAAGCGGGTGCTCAGGGCGGCGAAGCCGGGCGCGGCGGTCAGACCGGGGGTGATCTCGGCGGTGACGGCGTGGTTGCTCGTCAGCAGGATCCGGCGGCCGGCGGGCGGGAAGAGGCCCGCGTCGAGGGCGGCGGCGAGGGTGGCCGTGCCGTAGAGGGTGGAGGCCAGGAAGATCTGGGTGACGTTCACGCCGTCACCCCGGCGGGCGCCGCGGGGGCGGATGCGGCCGTGGCGCGCCGGCGCAGCCGGCGGAGCAGGGCCGCGCGATCGGCGTCCATCGTGTCCAGGGTCCGGTCCAGGACCTGCTGGGGCATTCTGCCGAGTGCGGCCGTGCTCATCGAGCGGAGTTTTCTGGCCACGGCTGGTTCGAACCTTTCGATGGACCCGACATGGTGCGCGATAATTGCACAATATGTTCGGACGGCCTTCGGGAGGAGGAGATCGGATTCCCGGTCGGCGGCAGTTTCGATAAGGACCTGATCGAATGCCCGAATGAAATCGAGCTGCCGCTCGTCGCCGATTTGTGTCAGCGAGGTGGAAACCCCTCGACGGTAGAAGGTTCCGGGCAGACCGACCGGGGCGAAGGAATCCGCCTCGCGGTGCAGCCGCCAGATCCACGGCCGGTCCTCGGCCGTCCGCAGGCCGTCCGTGAAGTGCAGCAGCCCGCGGTCCAGCAGCCGCCGGTGGTACATCCCCGCCCAGGCGTACGGATAGTCCACCGAGGTCGCGCGGGTGACGGGCAGGATCGCGCCGCGCGGATCGGCCACCACCGACTCGGGCCCGTAGGGGACGCGCTGCACGGTGCGCGTCCTGCCCGTGCACTGGACGTGGTCGGTACGGACGAAATCGCATTTCAGGGCCTCGATGGCGGCCAGCGTGCGGGCCAGATGGCCCGGTGCCAGCCAGTCGTCGCCGTCCAGGAAGGCGATGTACTCGCCGCGGGCCGCGTCCAGACCGGTGTTCCGCGCCGTCGCCAGGCCGCCGTTGCGCTCGTGTCTGAGGTGCACGGCGCCGGGCAGCTCGCGGGCCGCCCGCTCCAGGAGGGCGGGCGTCCCGTCCGTGGAGCGGTCGTCGACGAGCAGGAACTCGAAATCGTCGCGAGCATTGAGTTCGAGGCTTTTCAGGGCATCCGGCGCATACGTCTGCACGTTGAAGAACGGCACGACAACAGAGAGCTTGAGCACTCGCGAGACATTAGGGCGCCGCTCGTCATCGACTGTGGCCCGGACGCGGATTCCACGTGAACGACGCACGGCGGGAGTGTTAACCCGCACGCTGTCGCGTCGAGTCGACGGGTTGTTAACCCGCTGTTGTGCGGTCGTTGGGCCGATCACCGAAAAGCCGGAATAACTTCTGCCGGGTGCCAGCAAGCAACCGCGCCCTCCGTGTGGCCGTACTCGCCGATTCCGACACCCGCTGGAAATGGGGAGCGCTCACCGCGCGCCGTCTCGCCCCGGAGCCGGACGCCGTCCACCTGACCGGCTACCTGCTCCGCGGCCGGGCCACGCCCACCGCGCGCCAGCTCGGCGAGGTCGGCGTGACGGCGGACCGGCTCACCGAGGTCACCTGCGCGCAGTTCCTCGCCGAACTCCGCGCGCCGGAGCGGGAGTCCCGCGACCCCTACGACGTCGTCGTCCTCGCCCTGGTCGGCGGCGCCGTCCAGGCCGTCCTGCACGGGGCCCGGGCCCTGTGGCCGGAGCCGGCCGCGCGGCCGGTGTTCGTCACCGGGTACGTCGGAGTCGTCTACGAGAAGCTCGCAGACGGCCTGCTGCTGCGCCACGGGGCCGACCTGGTCCTCGCCAACTCCCGCCACGACGCAGGGCGGTTCCGCGCGGTCTACGAGGGAGTCGGCGCCGAAGCCGGGGCCGTCGTGGAGAGCGCCCTGCCCTTCCTCGCGCCGGCCGACGGGCAGTCCTACGAGGTCGTGGGTGACACCGCCCACCGGGTGGTCTTCGCGGTCCAGCCGTCCGTGCCGGACACCCGGGCGGACCGCGCGTACCTGCTGCGCCGCGCCGCGGAACACGCCCGGCGGCACCCCGGGCGCGAGGTACTGATCAAACTGCGCAGCCGGCCCGGGGAGCACACCACGCACCTGGAGGAACTCCCGTACCAGCGCCTCGCGGAGCAGCTCCCGGGCGGACTCCCCTCCAACTGCCGTCTGGTGTACGGGAACATGGGCGAGGTCCTGGACACCACGGACCTGCTGGTCACCGTCTCCTCCACGGCGGCCCTGGAATCCCTCCACCGGGGCATCCCGACGGCCGTCCTGACCGACCTCGGCGTCCGCGAGACCCTCGGCAACCACCACTTCCTGGGCTCCGGCTGCATGGCCTCCTGGACCCAGCTCGACGCGGGCCTGCTCCCGAAGGCCGATCCGGACTGGCTGGCGGCCCAGGGCGTGGGCAGCCCGTCCGGGGCCCTGCCCGGACCGGCCGGCGCGCACGACCCCTACGCCGCCGCACGGGCACGCCTCACGGAGCTGCTGGGCGGGGGCCCGCTCCCGCCCGTGGCGCCCTACTACACGCAGGACTCCGCGCCGGGATACCTGCCCGGGATCCTGGCCAGGCACCATCTCGGCCCCGACGGGCACCCGTTGCCCGGTGCGGCCCGGACCGCCGCCGGGGGGTCCCGGCTGCGCCGCCGGCTCCGCGCCCACCTGCGCGAAGCGGCCCGCGGGGCCTACCGCCACGGCGTCCAGCGCGTCGCGCCGGTGATCCGCCGCCTGGGGGAGCTGTGAGCCCCCGCGCGGCCGGAGCCGCTACGCGCGCCGCCGGTACACGCGCCGCCCGAGCGCGCGCCGCCCGTAAGCCGGCAGGCGGGACGGCCGCCGCGCTCGACACCGCTGCTGCTGCCGCCGCCGACACGGCTGCCGCCGTGACCGCCGCCGTCCTCGCTGCCGCCGTGACCGCCGCCGTCCCCGCTGCCGCCGTGACCGCCGCCGTCCCCGCCGCGGCCACCGCGGGATCCCTCCGCGAGGCCCGCGCCGTGCCCAGGGTGCTCGCCGTGATCCCCGCACGCGGGGGGTCCAAGGGAGTGCCCGGGAAGAACCTGGCCGACGTCGGCGGGATGCCGCTCGTGGTCCGGGCCGTCCGGGCCTGCCTGGGGGCCGCGACCGTCACCGACGTCCTCGTGTCCACCGACTCCGAGGCCATCGGCGACGCCGCCCGCGGGGCCGGGGCCGTGGTGCTGCGGCGGCCCGCCGGGATCTCCGGGGACACCGCCACCAGCGAGGCCGCCCTGCTGCACGCGCTCGACTCCTTCGAGGAGCTGCACTCCGTCACCGTCGACGTCGTCCTCCTCGTGCAGTGCACCAGCCCCTTCGTCACCGCCTGCGACGTGGAGTCCGTCGCCGCCGCCGTCGCGTCCGGCGCCGCCGACTCCGCGCTCACCGCGGCCCCCTTCCACGGCTTCCTCTGGCGGGCGTCCCCCGACGGCTCCGGCACCGGGGTCAACCACGACACCTCGTACCGCCCCCGCCGTCAGGACCGCCCCCAGGACCTCCTGGAGACCGGCGCCGCCTACGCCATGGACGCCGCCGGCTTCCGGACCGCCCGCCACCGCTTCTTCGGGCGGACCGTCCCGGTCGCCACCGACCCGGCCCGGGTGCTGGAGATCGACGATCCCCACGACCTGGCCCGCGCCCGCGCCCTCGTACCCGTACTCACTCCCGCCGCCGCACCGGCCCCCGCGCCCGTCTCCTCCTCGGTCCGCCCCTCACTCCACACCCCGTTCCCCACCCCAGTGCCCGCACCCGTACCTCCTCGTACACCCCACGCTCCGAAGGACAGCCCTGCCATGACGGTCACCCCCGCCCCCCGCCTCCGGACCTTCGGCTCCCGCATCGCCGGCCCCGGCCATCCCGTCTACGTCGTCGGCGAGATCGGCATCAACCACAACGGCGACCTCGGCAACGCCCTCGCCCTCATCGACGCCGCCGCCGAAGCCGGCTGCGACGCCGTGAAGTTCCAGAAGCGCACTCCCGAGATCTGCACCCCCCGCGACCAGTGGGACATCGAGCGCGACACCCCCTGGGGCCGCATGACCTACATCGACTACCGCCACCGCGTGGAGTTCGGCGAGAGCGAGTACCGCGCCATCGACGAGCACTGCGCCAAGCGCGGCATCGACTGGTTCGCCTCCCCGTGGGACACCGAGGCCGTCGCCTTCCTGGAGAAGTTCGACGTCCCCGCCCACAAGGTCGCCTCCGCCTCGCTGACCGACGACGAACTGCTGCGCGCCCTGCGCTCCACCGGCCGCACGGTCGTCCTCTCCACCGGCATGTCCACGCCGAAGCAGATCCGGCACGCGGTGGAGGTGCTCGGCAGCGACACCATCCTGCTCTGCCACGCCACCTCGACGTACCCGGCCAAGGCCGAGGAGCTCAACCTGCGGGTGATCAACACCCTCCAGGAGGAGTACCCGAACGTCCCCATCGGCTACTCCGGCCACGAGACGGGCCTGCAGACCACCCTGGCCGCCGTCGCCCTCGGCGCCACCTTCGTCGAGCGCCACATCACCCTCGACCGCGCGATGTGGGGCTCCGACCAGGCCGCCTCCGTGGAACCGGGCGGCCTGACCCGCCTGGTCCGCGACATCCGCACCATCGAGACCGCGCTGGGCGACGGCATCAAGCGGGTCTACGCGTCCGAGCTCGGCCCCATGAAGAAGCTGCGCCGCGTCCAGGGGGAGCTCGCGGCCGTCTGACGTCACCGGACCGGGGCCCCCGCGCCGCGCACGGTTTCCCTTCGCTGGTCGCTCCGATCGCCGCGTCAGCGGCCTTGCGGGCCGTGGTCGACGTGGCGAGGAAGCGCGGGGGGAAGTCCTCCACCGCGAGGGCGTCGTGGTCGCGGACCACGGTCGCGGCCCACGTGCGGCCGGTGTCTCGGGACCAGACCACGGTCGGGCCGATGCCGCCCGCAAGGTGCACACGGCCGTCCCTGATCAGCTGCTGCTGCGGAACGCTGCTGCCCTCACCCCACCAGGTATGGCGACTACGTGCCGCGGTCGACGACGCACGAAGCCGGTAGGTGAACCGGGCATGCCCGGTCCCTTCCGCCTCCTGAGATGCCGTCATGCGGTCAACCTGGACCGGCCCACTGACAACGCCAGAAGGCGCAGGTCGCGAGAGATGCGAAGAGAACTCCGACGCTCCGCGCGCCCGCTGGCGGGACCCATTCCTCTCCGGGCTGAAGCCCGGTCCATCCTGGGAGAGATCCGGTGACCCCCTCAGCCCCCGCCCCGACCCTGGCCTTCGTCGAAAGCCCGGTCCAGCTCCTCAACGTCCTGGAGTGGGCGCACGCCCACGGCGGCGGGCGGCTCCTCGGAGTCGTCCCGCGCCAGCCGGCCCGCGGCGGCGGTACCGGTCCCGGGGCGGACGACAGGGAGGCCGGGCCGGCTGCCGTCCCGGGTCTGCGGATCGTGGTGCTCCCGCCCACCGACCCCATGTCCCGGGGGCAGCTGCGCCGGATGGCGGGGCTGGCCCGGGACGAGGGGCACGAGGTGTGGTGGCAGGAGGCCCGTGGCGGCCGGTTCGCGCCGCTCAAGGCCTTCGCCGCGCTCGCGCGGGACCTGCGGACGGCCCAGCGGGTGGTCATAGGGGACCCGTTCTCCCGCTACGTACAGCTCCTGCTCACCCTCGTCCGCGCCGAGGAACTCGTCGTGGTCGACGACGGCACCGCGACCATGGAGTTCGTCGCCCAGACGGCCCGCGGCGAGCGCCTCGTGCGCTGGCACCGGGTCGGCGGCGGAGGCCTCCCGGGCCGGCTGCGCGAGCTGGCGTACGCGCCGGTCTCGGCCACGGCCCGGCGGCGGTTCACCCCGGGCCCGGACGGCCGCCGTCGCGTCGAGGTGTTCAGCTCGATGCCCGTCACCGCGCACGGAGGGATGACCGTACGGCTCAACGACTTCGCGTGGACCCGGGCCCGCTTCGGCCCGCCCCGCCTGACCAAG
The DNA here is from genome assembly GCF_040612195.1 of Streptomyces sp. NPDC006450. Classification (NCBI taxonomy): domain Bacteria; kingdom Bacillati; phylum Actinomycetota; class Actinomycetes; order Kitasatosporales; family Streptomycetaceae; genus Streptomyces; species Streptomyces sp. NPDC006450. Next base: position 36,624 of record NZ_JBEXPT010000047.1, read on the forward strand.
GGCACCGACCTGGTCGGGACCTCGCTGGTGGAGACCGGCGTGGTCGACCCGGACCGCTACCTGGACGCGGTGCGCGCCCTGACCCTGGAGCACGGGGCCACCCGCTACTTCGCCCACCGCCGGGAGTCCCCGGAGAAGCTGCGCACCCTGAGCGAGGCCACGGGGCTGGAGATCGTACGCCCGGACCTGCCGCTGGAGCTGGTCGCGCGGCGGGGACCGGTCGGCCGAACCATCGTCAGTTTTCCTTCCACGGTGGTCCACACCCTGCCCTACGCCCTGATCGGCACCGGCGTGACCGTGGCGGTATGCGATGTCGATCCGAGCTGGCTCACCGCGTCGGCCTCGGAGCGGGCCCGCGGTTTCCTCGCCGGAGTCACCGAAACCGCCCGTGATGTGCACAGACTTCCTGCTCAGACGGCTCCGGCGGCCGGATGAGGGCCTGAGTGAGCGCGCGAGTTTACCCGCGCCTTCATCCGGTCATGCGTCCAGAGGCCGGGTTTCTTTCCCCTAACGGCATGAACTTTTTGTGATCTCCGGCCAGTTGACCCATGGGTGGGCCTACCCTTCAACGGGTGAACCAGTTGATGTCCCGCGAGTCCCAGACCGCCCTGCCCGGCACGCCCGACCGGCCCGAGCTGCCCGGCAAGCTTCCGGACCACCTGCGTGCCGAACTGATCGCCTTCCGCCGGGACTTGCACATGCATCCCGAGCTAGGACACCAGGAGTTCCGCACCACGGCGGCGATCAAGGCCCGGCTGGAGAAAGCGGGCCTGCGCCCGCGGGTGCTCAAGTCGGGCACCGGGCTCATCTGTGACGTGGGCACCTGGGACGGGGTGCGCCCCATGCTGGCCCTGCGCGCGGACATCGACGCCCTGCCCATCCCGGACGCCAAGACGCACGTCTCGTACCGCTCGACCGTCCCGGACCGCGCCCACGCCTGCGGCCACGACGTGCACACCGCCGTGGTGCTCGGCGCCGGCCTCGTCCTCGCCGAGCTCGACCGCCGCGGCGAGCTGCCCCGGCCGGTGCGGCTGCTCTTCCAGCCCGCCGAGGAGGTGCTGCCCGGCGGTGCCACCGAGGCCATCGACTCCGGGGTGCTGGACGGCGTGGGCAAGATCATCGCCCTGCACTGCGACCCCCGGGTCGACGCCGGCCGGATCGGCCTGCGCGCCGGGCCCATCACCTCGGCCTGCGACCGGCTGGAGGTCACCCTGGAGGGTCCCGGCGGGCACACCGCCCGTCCCCACCTGACCACCGACCTGGTGACGGCGGCCGCCCGGCTCGCCCTCGACCTGCCCGCCCTGCTGACCAAGCGGATGGACGCCCGCTCGGGGATGTCGATCACCTGGGGCCGGATCGAGGCCGGGCACGCGTGCAACGTCATCCCGATGCACGCGGAACTGTCCGGAACCGTTCGCTGCCTGGACCTGGCCTCCTGGCACGAGGCCCCCGACCAGATCCACGCGGTCATCGACGAGATCGCCTCGATGCACCGGGCCAAGTCGGAGATCACCTACGTGCGCGGGGTGCCCCCGGTCGTCAACGACCCGGTGGTCACCGAACTGCTGCGCGAGGCGATGAGCGCCCGGTGCGGGTCCGCCTCGGTCGAGGACACCGAGCAGAGCCTGGGCGGCGAGGACTTCTCCTGGTACCTGGAGCACGTCCCCGGAGCCATGGCGCGCCTGGGTGTCCGTGCGCCCGGGGAGACGGCGAAGCGGGATCTGCACCGGGGCGACTTCGACGTGGACGAGGCCGCGATCGGGGTCGGGGTGGAGTTCTTCACGGCCGCGGCGCTGCTCGACGGCCGTCCCCGCGAAGCGCGACGCGCCAGGCTCGCGGGGGCCGTGGAGCCGGTGGGCTAGGAATCCTTACAACATCGGTGGATGATCCGGCGGGAGCGTCCAGCCCTTGGTACGCAAGGGCTGGGCGTGTCGCGCGTTACCGATCGGTCACTGTCTGGTTCACGACGATCCGATAACGACTCATGAACGGGCCTTTAACTGACATCTACGCGCGTTACGATCGCGGCGAAACCAGCGCCGGTCGTGGCGCTTCGGTCAGGTTTTGAAGGAGCCTCCCCTTGCGCCGGATCACCAGGATCGCCACCGTGGGCATCGCGTCCGCGGCGCTGGCCCTCTCGGCCACCGCCTGTGGCGGTAAGAAGTCCTCGGACTCGTCTTCGTCCGCCTCCTCCTCCTCGGAGGGGTCCGCCGCCATCGCGTACGACATCGGTGGCCGCGGCGACCAGTCGTTCAACGACGCCGCCTACGCGGGCCTCTCGAAGGCCGAGACGGACCTCAAGGTCAAGGGCGCCGAGGCGGAGCCCACCGATGGCGAGGGCGAGGCCGACAAGGTCCAGCGCCTCACCGAGCTTGCCCGCAAGGGCAACAACCCGGTCATCGGCGTCGGCTTCGCCTACGCGCCGGCCATCAAGAAGGTCGCCGAGAAGTTCCCGAACACCACGTTCGGCATCATCGACGACACCTCGGTGACCGGCAAGAACATCGCCAACCTCGTCTTCAACGAGGAGCAGGGCTCCTACCTGGCCGGCGTCGCCGCCGCCAAGGCGTCCAAGACCGGCACGGTCGGCTTCATCGGCGGTGTCGAGGTTCCGCTGATCAAGAAGTTCGAGGCGGGCTTCACCCAGGGCGTCAAGGACACCAACCCCAACGCCAAGGTGCTCACCCAGTACCTGACGCAGCCGCCGAACTTCGACGGCTTCGCCAAGCCCGACCTGGGCAAGGCCGCGGCCGAGGGCCAGCTCGACAAGGGCGCCGACGTGATCTACTCGGCCGCCGGTCTGGCCGGTTCCGGTGCCATCGAGGCTGCCTCCGCCAAGGGCAAGTGGTCCATCGGCGTCGACTCGGACCAGTACAACCAGGCCGGTCTGGCGAAGTACAAGGACTTCATCCTGACCTCGGTCACCAAGGATGTCGCCGACTCCGTCTACAACCTGATCAAGTCGGTCAAGGACGGCAAGCCCGAGTCCGGCGAGGTCCGCTACGGCCTGGACAAGGACGGCGTCGGCCTGGCCGACTCCAACCCGAAGTACAAGGAGATGACTGACGTCGTCGCCGCGGTCGAGAAGGCCAAGGCCGACATCATCGCCAAGAAGATCGAGGTCAAGACCGCGCCGTAAGGCGCCGTCCGACTCGCTGCACACGTGATACCCGGGGTCCGGGAAGCGGTCTCATCGCTCCCGGGCCCCGGCCCGTGTCACGTGGTTTCATGTGATCTTGTGGCCGGTTGGCCGCAAGTTTTCACTTTCGACAGTGCTACGCGCGTAGAAGCATCGTGGACGCGATACTTTCTCCCCCCGCCCTGTCCCCCGCCCTGCCTTCAGCTCCTTCCGCGCCAAGGAGAGTGCGTCATCAACGCGTCCAGCCCGCCCCCCGCCGTAGAACTGCACGGCATCACCAAGCGCTTCCCTGGCGTCGTCGCCAACAAGGACATCGCGATCACCGTCCGCAAGGGCACGGTCCACGCCCTCGTCGGCGAGAACGGCGCCGGCAAGTCGACGCTGATGAAGATCCTCTACGGCATGCAGAAGCCGGACGAGGGCACGATCGCCATCGACGGGGAGCAGGTCTCCTTCAGCAGCCCCGGCGATGCCATCGCCCGCGGCATCGGCATGGTGCACCAGCACTTCATGCTCGCCGACAACCTCACCGTCCTGGAGAACGTTGTCCTCGGCGGCGAGAAGCTCTACGGCATCGGCGCGAAGGCCCGTAAGAAGATCAGGGAGATCTCCGACGCGTACGGCCTCGGCGTACGTCCCGACGCCCTGGTCGAGGACCTCGGGGTCGCCGACCGCCAGCGCGTGGAGATCCTCAAGGTCCTCTACCGCGGCGCGAAGATCCTCATCCTCGACGAGCCGACGGCCGTTCTCGTGCCGCAGGAGGTCGACGCGCTCTTCGACAACCTGCGCGAGCTCAAGTCCGAGGGCCTGACCGTCATCTTCATCTCGCACAAGCTGGGCGAGGTCCTGAAGGTCGCCGACGACATCACCGTCATCCGGCGCGGCACCACGGTCGGCACCGCCGACCCGCGCACCACCACGACCAAGCAGCTCGCCGAGCTGATGGTCGGCTCCGAGCTGCCGTCCCCGGAGACCCGCGAGTCCACGGTGACCACCACCCCGATGCTCCAGGTCCAGGACCTGACCGTCGCCGAGGGCGGAGTCCCCGTCCTCATGGAGGACACCGCGCGCACGCCGGGCCTGTCGGACGCCAACCTGCGCGAGCACCCGGTCGCCGGACGCCTGCTGCTCGACGGGATCAGCTTCACGATCCACAAGGGCGAGATCCTCGGCATCGCGGGCGTCGAGGGCAACGGCCAGACCGAGCTGATCGAGGCCCTCATGGGCATGATGACCCCCGACGCGGGCGTCATCACCCTCGACGGCAGGGACATCACCAAGTCCCCGGTCCGCAAGCGCCGCGAGGGCGGCATCGGCTACATCCCCGAGGACCGCCACCGGCACGGTCTGCTGCTCGAGTCCTCCCTCTGGGAGAACCGCATCCTCGGCCACGTCACCGAAGCCCCCAACTCCAAGCGCGGCATCCTCGACCCGAAGGCCGCCCGCAAGGACACCGAGCGGATCGTGCGCGAGTACGACGTCCGCACGCCCGGCATCGAGGTCACCGCGGCCTCGCTCTCCGGCGGCAACCAGCAGAAGCTGATCGTCGGCCGCGAGATGAGCCACAACCCGAAGTTCCTCATCGCCGCCCACCCCACCCGCGGTGTGGACGTCGGCGCGCAGGCGCAGATCTGGGACGCGATCCGCGAGGCCCGCCGCGAAGGCCTGGCGGTCCTGCTGATCTCGGCCGACCTGGACGAGCTCATCGGCCTGTCCGACACCCTGCGCGTCATCTACCGCGGCCGCCTGGTCGCCGACGCCGACCCCGCGACCGTGACCCCCGAGGAACTCGGCACCGCCATGACGGGCGCCGCGACCGGGCACATCGAAGTGCCCACCGAAGCCACCGACAACCGCTCCGACGCCGGTACGGATGCCCGTACCGACTCCCCGGAGGACGAGGCCCGATGAAGAAACTCGACAAGGACCGGCTGCTCCTCGGCTTCGCCGGGCCCGCGCTCGCGCTGGTCACCGCCTTCCTGCTGACCATGGTCGTCCTGGCGGCGACGGGTGTGGACCCGATCGAACCGCTGCGGCTCATGGTGGAGAACGCGGGCTACGAGGACGTCCAGGTCCTCATCGTCAACCAGGCCGGTACGTACTACCTGGCGGCCCTGGCCGTGGCCATCGGCTTCCGGATGAACCTCTTCAACATCGGCGTCGACGGCCAGTACCGCCTCGCGGCGATGGTGTCGGCGGTCGTCGGCGCGGCGATCTCGCTGCCCGGACCGCTGCACATCCTGCTGATCGTGATCGTCGCCATGCTGGTCGGCGCCTTCTGGGCCGGTATCGCGGGCGTCCTGAAGGCCAAGCGCGGAGTCAGCGAGGTCGTCTCCACGATCATGCTGAACGCGATCGCCACCAGCCTGATCGCCTGGCTGATCCTGCCGAAGAACCTCGGCGTCCAGCCGCAGGGCTCCAACGACCTGACCACCGGCGAGATCGCGAATTCGGGCTGGTTCCCGGCGATCTCCCTCGGTGACGGCCTGGAGATCTACGGCTTCACCTTCCTCGCCTTCGCGCTGGGCATCGTCTACTGGTTCGTGCTGGGCCGCACCCGCTTCGGCTTCGACCTGCGCGCCACCGGCGCCAGCGAGTCCGCCGCGCAGGCCTCCGGTGTGGACGCCAAGAAGATGATCATCACCTCGATGCTCATCTCCGGGGCCGTCGCCGGTCTCGCCGGCATGCCGGTGCTGCTGGGCGAGAGCCACACGTACAGCCTGTCCTTCCCGGTCGGTATCGGCTTCACCGGCATCACCATCGCGCTGCTGGGCCGCAACCACCCGGTCGGCATCTTCTTCGCCGCGTTCCTGATGGCCTTCATCGACAAGGCCTCGGCCTCGCTCGACACGGCCGGGTACGCGAAGGAGATCGGCACGATCATGAAGGGCCTGATCGTGATCGCGGTCGTCGTCTCCTACGAGCTCGTCCGCCGTTACGGGATCCGACGCCAGCAGCAGAAGGTCGGCGAGGAGCTGGCCGCAGGCCACGCCATCACGACCGAGAAGGAGGTCTCGGCGTGAGCACCAGCACCGTTTCCGCGCCCAGCGCCGCGCCCAAGAAGCAGGGCGGCCGCACCAAGCTCACCCTCCCGTGGATCATGCTGATCATCGCGGGCGGCCTCGCGCTCGTCTCGCTGGTCCGCGTGATCAGCGGCGCGGACGACCTGACCTCCATCGGCCAGGTCTCCGGAGCGCTCTCCCTCGCCGTGCCGATCGGCCTCGCCGGACTCGGCGGCCTGTGGGCCGAGCGCGCGGGCGTCGTCAACATCGGCCTCGAAGGCATGATGATCCTCGGCACCTGGTTCGGTGCCTGGGCCGGCTACCAGTGGGGCCCCTGGACCGGCGTCGTCGCCGGCCTGATCGGCGGCGCCATCGGCGGCCTCCTGCACGCGATCATCACGGTCACCTTCAACGTGAACCACATCGTCTCCGGTGTGGCCGTCAACATCCTGGCGCTGGGCTTCACCCAGTACCTGTCGAACTTCACGTTCGCCGAGGCGCCCGGCGGCTCCTCCAAGCAGTCCCCGCGCGTCGAGCCGATCTACGAGATCACCGTGCCGGGGTTGTCGGACTGGATGGCCACCCTCCAGGGCAAGCACTGGTTCTTCGTCTCCGACGTCGCGGGCGTCATCGGCGGCCTGGTCACCGGCCTGTCGCTGCTGACCGTCGTCGCCCTGCTGCTGATCCCCGGCACCTGGTGGGTGCTGTGGCGCACCACCTTCGGCCTGCGACTGCGCTCCTGCGGCGAGAACCCCATCGCCGCCGAATCGCTCGGCGTCAACGTCTACAAGTACAAGTACATCGCCGTGATCGTCTCGGGCGCCCTCGCGGGCCTGGGCGGCGCGTTCCTGTCGATCGTGGCCAGCCCGATCTACCAGGAGGGCCAGACCGGCGGCCGCGGCTACATCGGCCTCGCCGCGATGATCTTCGGCAACTGGATGCCGGGCGGCATGGCGCTGGGCGCCGGCCTGTTCGGCTTCACCGACAGCCTCAAGCTGCGTGGCGGCGCCGAGAACGTCCACGCCATGCTGCTGCTCATCGCGATCCTGCTCGTCCTGGTCGTGGCCTGGCAGCTCTACAAGAAGCGCTACGTCCCGGCCGGCATCTCGGCGGTCTTCGCCGTGCTGCTGTTCCTCTGGTACGCGCTGACGGACCAGGTGCCCAGCCAGTTCGTGGACGCCGCCCCGTACCTGACCACGCTGCTGGTGCTCGCGCTGTCCGCGCAACGCCTGCGGATGCCCAAGGCGGACGGCATGCCGTACCGCAAGGGCCAGGGCAAGTGACGGCCGCTCCCGACTGGGAGGCCCTGCGCGAGGCCGCCCGGAAGGCCATGTCCCGGGCGTACGCCCCGTACTCGGGCTTTCCGGTCGGCGTCGCGGCGCTGGTCGACGACGGCCGCACCGTCGTCGGCTGCAACGTCGAGAACGCCAGCTACGGGCTCGGCCTGTGCGCCGAATGCGGGCTGGTCTCCTCCCTCCAGGCCACGGGCGGCGGCCGCCTGACGCACTTCACGTGCGTCGACGGCAAGGGCGAGATCCTCGTCCCCTGCGGCCGCTGCCGCCAGCTCCTCTTCGAGTTCGGCGGCGCGGAGCTCCAGGTCGAGACGCCGGAAGGCGTCCTGCCGCTCTCCGCGATGCTGCCGCAGGCCTTCGGGCCGGACCATCTGAGATAGCCGAGGCGACGGCCCTCCGCCCCTGCCGGGCGGGGGGCCGCCGTCCTTCCCCGCCGCTCACCCCTCTCCTCTCTCTATGCGCGTAGAAGGAAGCACTTCCATGGACGTCATCTCCGTCATCCGCACCAAGCGCGACCGCGGTGAACTGAGCCCCGAGCAGATCGACTGGGTCATCGACGCGTACACGCGCGGCGTGGTCGCCGACGAGCAGATGTCGGCGCTGGCGATGGCCATCCTGCTCAACGGCATGAACCGCACCGAGATCGCCCGCTGGACCGCCGCGATGATCGCCAGCGGCGAGCGGATGAACTTCGACTCCCTCTCCCGCCCGACCGCGGACAAGCACTCCACGGGCGGCGTCGGCGACAAGATCACCCTGCCGCTGGCCCCGCTCGTCGCCGCCTGCGGCGCCGCGGTACCGCAGCTCTCGGGCCGCGGCCTCGGCCACACCGGCGGCACCCTGGACAAGCTGGAGTCCATCCCCGGCTGGCGCGCCCTGCTCTCCAACGAGGAGATGCTGCACGTCCTGGACACCACCGGCGCCGTCATCTGCGCGGCCGGCGACGGCCTGGCCCCGGCCGACAAGAAGCTCTACGCGCTGCGCGACGTGACGGGCACCGTCGAGGCGATCCCGCTGATCGCCTCCTCGATCATGTCCAAGAAGATCGCCGAGGGTACGGGCTCCCTCGTCCTGGACGTGAAGGTCGGCACCGGCGCCTTCATGAAGAACATCGAGGACGCGCGCGAGCTGGCGCGCACCATGGTGGGCCTGGGCACCGACTCGGGCGTCAAGACCGTCGCCCTGCTGACGGACATGTCCACTCCGCTCGGCCTCACCGCGGGCAACGCCCTGGAGATCCGCGAGTCGGTCGAGGTCCTGGCCGGCGGCGGCCCCTCGGACGTGGTCGAGCTGACCCTGGCCCTGGCCCGCGAGATGCTGGACGCCGCGGGCATCAAGGACGCCGACCCGGCGAAGGCACTGGCCGACGGCTCCGCGATGGACGTGTGGCGCCGGATGATCGCGGCCCAGGGCGGCGACCCGGACGCGGCGCTGCCCGTCGCGCGGGAACAGCACGTGGTCACGGCCCCGTCCTCGGGCGTGCTGACGCGGCTGGACGCGTACGGGGTGGGCGTGGGCGCCTGGCGCCTGGGCGCCGGCCGCGCGCGCAAGGAGGACCCGGTCCAGGCGGGCGCCGGCATCGAGCTGCACGCGAAGCCGGGCGACACGGTCACGGCGGGCCAGCCGCTGATGACCCTGCACACCGACACCCCGGAGAAGTTCGACTACGCCCTGGCGGCGCTGGACGGAACCTTCGACGCCTGGTGACGGGTGAGCACGCGGACGAGCTCCAGGCGCCCACGCAGGTCGAGGGCGTCTGAGCCGGAGGCCCACCGGGGGCCGGATCAACAACGA
>NZ_JBEXPT010000048.1:0-44576 GCF_040612195.1 Streptomyces sp. NPDC006450
GGCGGGCGCCCGCCTCGGTGGGGGCCCGCCTCGGTGGGGGCGGACACCCCCCTCGCCCGTGCCCCCGCACCGCTACTTCGGGTCGCGGTGGAACAGGGACTTGGACCAGAGGTAACCGAGCACGGCCAGCCCCAGGCACCAGGCGACCGCGATCCACCCGCTGTTGCCGATCCCGGTGCCGAGCAGCAGCCCGCGCAGCGTCTCGATGGCCGGGGTGAACGGCTGGTACTCGGCGACCGGCTGGAACCAGCCCGGCATCGCGTCGACCGGCACGAAGGCGCTGGAGAGGAGCGGCAGGATCATCAGCGGCATCGCGTTGTTGCTGGCGGCCTCGGCGTTCGGACTGGTCAGACCCATCCCGACCGCGATCCAGGTGAGCGCCAGGGAGACGAGCGCCAGCAGGCCGAGCGCCAGCAGCCATTCGACGGCCGTGGCGTCCGTGGACCGGAAGCCGATGGCCACCGCGACGGCCCCGACGAGGACCACGCTCATCACGCACTGGATCACGCTGCCGACGACGTGCCCGATGAGCACCGACCCGCGGTGGATCGGCATCGTGCGGAAGCGGGCGATGATGCCCTCGGTCATGTCCGTGGCGACGGACACCGCACTGCCGATCGTGGTGCCGCCGATGGTCAGCATCAGGATGCCGGGGACGAGGTAGGCGAGGTACTCGGACCGTCCCCCGCCGCCGTCACCGAGGCCGGCGCTCATCACATCTCCGAAGATGTAGACGAAGAGCAGGAGCAGCATGACCGGGGTGAGCAGCAGGTTCAGGGTGAGGGACGGGTAGCGCCGGGCGTGCAGCAGGTTGCGCCGGAGCATCGTGGCCGAGTCGCGGACGGCGAAGGAGAGAGAGCTCATCGGACGTCTTCCTTGGTCTGGTGGGTCTGGCGGGCCTGGTGGGCCTGCTGGGTGGTGCCGGTCAGGGCGAAGAACACGTCGTCGAGGTCGGGGGTGTGCACGGTCAGCTCGTCCGCCTCGATGCCCGCCGAGTCCAGCCGGTCCAGGACGGTGCGCAGCGCGCGCTGGCTGCCGTCGCTGGGGATCTGCAGTGCAAGCGCCTCGTCGTCCCGGGTGACCTCGCCGAGCACGGCGGTGGCGGACCGGTAGGCGGCCGGGTCGGAGAAGCGGAGTCGGACGTGCCCGCCGGGGATCAGCCGCTTCAACTCCTCGGCACTGCCCTCGGCGGCGATCCTGCCGCCGTTCAGCACCGCGATCCGGTCGGCGAGTTCGTCGGCCTCCTCCAGGTACTGCGTGGTGAGGAAGACCGTGACGCCGCCGGCGACCAGCTCGCGGATGATCTGCCACATGTTGTGCCGGGAGCGGGGGTCGAGACCGGTGGTCGGCTCGTCGAGGAAGATGATCCGCGGATCACCCACCAGCGTCATCGCGATGTCCAGCCGCCGCTTCATACCCCCCGAGTAGGTGGAAGCCGGCCTCTTCGCCGCCTCGGTGAGGTCGAAACGCTCCAGCAACCCGGCGGCCACCCGCCGCCCCTCACCCTTCGACAGGTGGTGCAGATCCGCCATCAGCAGCATGTTCTCCTCACCCGTGATCAGCCCGTCCACAGCGGAGAACTGACCCGTGACACCGATCGCCGCCCGCACCCCGTCCGGGGAGGCCGCGATGTCGTGGCCCGCGACCGAGGCCTGTCCGCCGTCGGCCGTGATGAGGGTGGAGAGGATCTTCACGACGGTGGTCTTGCCGGCGCCGTTCGGGCCGAGCAGCGCGAACACGGAACCGGCCGGGATGCTCAGATCGATGCCGTCGAGGACGGTCTTGTCGCCGTAGGACTTGCGCAGACCGGTGGTGGAGACGGCGGCCGGAGACGGGCGACCACCCTCTCGACGTGACGTGGGCATGACAGAAGAAGGCATGGAGCCCTCCATTCGAAGGCGGAAGTGACGGGGGGTGGGAGGGAGCTGGGCGAGCGGGTGCCTGCGGGGTTCAGGCCCCGGCGACGACGGCGCGGCGGACGTCGATGTTGCCGTACTTCGTCCGGGCGCGGACCTTGACGGTGTCCGCACTCCCCTCCGGGCTCCCGGACGCGGTGAGCGTGTTGCGCACCTGGCCGGAGCCCGAGCTGACGTCGAGCCAGGCGGCCGTGCCCTCGCGGACGCCGACCTCGATGGCCCCGTAGGAGGTCTCCAACTCCACAGTGCCGCGGACGACTTCACCTACCCGCAGGGTGCCGTGGGCGGTCTTGGCGGTGACCGAGTCCTCGGCGCGCCGGATCTCGATGTCGCCGTTGGCACCGCTCACCCGCAGCTCGCCGATGGCGGCGCCGACGGTCGTGGTGCCGTGCGAGTTCTTCAGGACGGCGGGGCCGTCGACGAAGCCGAGGCGCAGGCTGCCGGAGCTGGTGGTGATCTCGGTCGCGCCCTCGGCCCGGTCCACGGTGATCGAGCCGTGCGAAGCGGTCAGCTTGAGCGGGCCGGTCGTGTCGAGGCGGACGTCGCCGGACGAGGTCTTCACCCGGACCTCGCCGAGCCGGCCCTCGCCGAGCACCTGGGTCCAGGAGCCGGTGGTGTCGATGTGCGAGCCCGTGGGCAGTTCCACGGTCACGTCGACGATGCCGGGGCGGCCGAACGGGCTGGACTTGGGCGTCCTGACGGTCAGCACACCGCTCCGGTACGCGACCTCGGTCTGCTCGGCCGCCCGTACGTCCTTGTCCCGCTTCGGGTCCCGGGGCTGCACCGCGACGACGGTGTCGAGGCGCTCGCCCGCGGTGAACTGGATGGAGCCGGCTTCCACGTGTGCGGTGACCGAGATCGCTTCGGAGGTGTCGAAAGAAGGCATGACTGTCCCGTCCTCTTGGGTCTTCTGGGCGTCCCCGCTGGTGGGACGTGGTGTGGGCGAACTGATGCGGTGCGGCGGATGGAAGCGGCGGGAGGCGCGTCTAGCGCACCCAGCCCGTGAAGCTCTGTCCCACGCTCTGGGACTTCTCCGTCGTACGGGGCCGGGTGCCACCGTCGACCGCCGCCGAGACGGCGCGCACCAGCCAGGCGTTGACCGACAGCCCCTCGCGGCTCGCGGCCTCCTCGGCGCGGGCCTTGAGGTGGGCCGGCAGCCGCAGGTTGACGCGGGCGGTGCCGCCCTCCTCGCCTTCCGCGGGCGCCTGGGGCGCGAGCGGCTCGGCGTACTCCGGGGCGGACGGCTCCGCCGCGGGGGCGCGGCCCTCGGTCGACGGCGGCGTCACCACGAACTCGGGGTCGAGTCCGCGCAGCCGTACGTCGACCGAGCCGGGGGCGAGTTCGCGGGTGATCTCGTCCATCGCGGCGGAGAGCACATTGAGAAGGGTCAACCGTGTCGCCGACTCCAGGGGAGCGGTGAGCCTCTCGGCCAGCTTGCGGGCTTCGTCGCCGCCGGCCTCGGCGGCGACGGCGAGCTCTTGGCGGAGGGTGGTGACGTAGGGCGTGAGGTCCATGTCGCACAGCATGGCACAGACATGGCGCCATGTCGAGCCAATGTGGCACCACTCCCCTGAGTGGCAGTGTCATCATGCGCAAACACACTGGTCAGGGCGATGGCGCCATCGTGCGCCACAGTGGCACCAGGCGGCACACTCGGCACCTCCGGCGTGTGAGGAGCCGGGGTCCGGGGGCAGGGTCAGGACGGGGACGCCGTCCGCCGCGCGTAGTTCCGGGCCGCCTTCGCGCGGTTGCCGCAGCCCGTGCTCGAGCACCACCGCCGGGTGCCGTTGCGGCTGACGTCGTGGAAGCGCAGCCCACAGGTCGGGTTCGCACAACTTCGCACCCGGTCCCCCGCGGTGCTGAGCAGCCGGAGGTAGTCCGCCGCCGCGAGGTACCCGAGCAGGCGGCCCGAGTCGGGCGCCTCCAGCCGCTCGACGGGCCCGGCGGCCGTGAGCAGCCGGCGGATCCGGCCCCCGTCGAGCAGCCGGTTGAAGGCGCCGAGCGCCGCCGGTCCCGCGTCGGCTCGCCCGGCCACACCGGCCAGCGCGGAGCGGGCGGCCCGGGCGGCGGCCAGGGTGGTCCGGTCGGCACGCAGCTCGCCGCCGGCGTAGGCGGCGGCCGCCCGGGACCCGGCCAGCCAGCACGCGAGGCCGTCGGTGGAGTCCAGCAGGTCGTAGCGGCCGTACCGGTCGTGCCAGTGGGTGTTGAGGAGGTCCAGGCTGAGCGGCTCGCCGGTCAGCGGACGCGGGTCGGGCACGCCCGCCCCCACGCCCGCCCCGGCGCGGTCCACGCCCATCACCGCCGCCCGAGGCGCACGGGTTCGGGGGCGGGGGTGAAGGCGCAGTACGGTGACGAGCCCTCGGCCCGGTACAGCTCAACTGCCTGCGGCGCCGCGAGGATCCCCGGGAGGATCAGCTGCCACAGCCGGGTCAGGTGCCCGCGCAGCGGCCCGCAGGAACGGCCCGGTCGGTGTTCCTCCCCGCGCAGGCACACGTCCATCCCGATCAGGGAGTACACGAGCTGCGCGGCCGTGCCCCAGGGGTCGGCCGCGCCGGCCAGGGCGTCGGCCAGTTCCTCGCGGACGGCATCGGTCCAGGAGACGCCGCCGTCGGGGTAGTGCGCGAACTCCCGGGTCAGCCGGGCCCCCGCCCGTACGACGGGGTCGTGCCCGAGCTGCCCGGCGACGGCGTGCGTCATGTCGACGGCGGCCTGCAAGGGCCTGATCCCGCGGTGCGGTACCGCGCCCAGCGCGCCGACGACCGTCTGCCGTGCTTCGGTTCGCACCGCCCTGACCAGGTCGTCCTTGGCGGGGAAGTGGTACATCAAGGCGCCCTTGGTCACTCCCGCGGTGGTGCAGATGACGGCGAGCGAGGCCCCTTCGTAGCCGTAGAGGTCGATGGCCTTGGCGGCGCCGTTGATCAGAGCCCGGCGCGTCCGCTCGGCTCGCTCCTGCTGCGCCATGGGCGCTCCTCCTGCGTAGGGGATGGAGACGTGCGGGTGGTGCGGCGGGGCCGGCCCGCCCGCACCGCACCACCCGCACGGTCAGGCCGCGGAGCCGGCCGGGACGGAGGCCAGGCTGTCCTCGAAGCTCTTGCGGAGCTGGGCGCGGCGGAGCTTGCCGATGCCGGTCTTGGGGATCTCGGACCGGTCGACGGGCAGCAGGTGCGGTACGTCGACTCCGAGCCGCTCGCGGACTCGCTCGCGGATCCGCTCGCCCTGCTCCCCGGTGAGGGCGCCGGCGCGGGGGCTGAAGAAGACCGCGAGCTCCTCGGGGCCGCCGGGCTCGGCGGTGACGAGGGAGGCGACGGTGTACGAGGGCTCGATGAAGTCGAGTTCCTCGACGGCGGCCTCGATCTCGTGGCCGTGGTAGGCGATCTCCCCGAGCTGGATGACGTCGTCGGTGCGGCCGGTGACGGTGAGGATGCCGTTCTCCACGTACGCCAGGTCGCCGGTCTTGAACCAGCCGTCGTCCGTGAAGGACTGCCGGTTCTGCACGGGGTTGTCGTAGTAGCCGGAGGTGATGGTCGAACCGGTGACCTGGAGGCGGCCGGTGACGCCCCACGGCACGAGGTTGCCGTGCTCGTCGACGACGCGGATGCGGGTGCCGGGCTGCGGCCGGCCGACGGGCACGTAGCGGTCGTCGCCGGCGGCGGCCTCGGTGAACTGGCAGTCGGCCACGCCGGCGGTGGTCTCGGACATGCCCCAGCCGGGGAACATGGCGGTGGCGGGCAGCCCGTAGGGGGCCAGGAGGTCCAGGAAGCGGCGTACGACGCCGGAGCGGACGGCCTCGCCGCCGTTCATGATGTAGCGCAGCGGGCTGAGGTCCCAGCCGCGGCCCTCGAAGCGGTGGGCCTGGTCGTTGACGAGCACGAAGGCGAAGTTGGGCGCCCAGGTGGTGTCGGCCCGGTGGGTGGAGACGGCGTCGAGCCAGCGCAGCGGGTCTTCCAGCACCCACTGGATCTTGGCGTGGACCTGCGCTGCGCCGAGGAAGACGTCGCGCGCGTGGAACATGACGAGGCCGCCGATGTGGTCCAGCGGCATCCAGTTGAAGGTGCGGGTGTCCGCGTCGAGCCTGTTCACGCGGGAGGTGGCCGCGCTGCGCGTGAGGATGTTGCGGTGGGTGAGGCTGACGGCCTTGGGCACGCCGGTGCTGCCGGAGGTGAGCAGCAGGACGGCCGGGTCCGCGGCGTCCGGCTCGTGCCAGTCGAGGTCCGGCTCGTGGGTGGCGCGCAGGCTCGCCACGTCGCCCAGGTGGGCGGCGGCCCAGGCGGCGTCGGCGGTGACGGCGGGCGCGATCTCCTGGCCGGTGCCGGTCAGGACGCGGGGGCGGCCGTACCCGGCCCAGACGCGTTCCAGCAGGCCGGGGCCGTTGACCGCGTCGGCGCTGACGGGCAGGGGCAGGAAGCCGCCGAGGACGCAGCCCCAGAAACCGGCGAGGAGGTCGGCGTCGTCGGCGGACTGGAGGATGATCTTCTCGCCGGTCGCGGCGCCGGAGGCGCGCAGACCGGTCAGGACGCGCGAGGCGTCGTCGAGGAGGTCGGCGTAGCTCTGGTGGGCTTCGGTGCCGTCGGCGCGGATGTACGTCACCCCGCGGCCCTCGCTCGCGGCGACGGCGCGGACGAGGGCCGCGCCGAGGTGCGCGACGCCGGTTTCGGGGGCGGGCCCGCCGTCGAGCAGCGATATGCCGGTGCCGGTCATGCCTGGTTCTCCTCTTGCTGAGCGGTGTCGGACGCGGTGTCCGGCGCGGTGTCGGATGCGGTGGCGGCGGGCGTCGCGGTGGCCACGATGACCAGCGGGCCCCGGCCATGGAAGGGCGCGGGCTCCTTGCGGAAGCCGCCGTACTCGGCCGTGATGGTCAGTCCCGCCGCGGCCAGCAGTTCGCGCACCTCGGGCCCGGTCAGGACGGCCTGGTCGAAGAAGTTGTCGTACATGGCGACCCTGCCGTCCGCGGTGCGGACCAGCAGGGTCTCCTCGTTGCGCCAGTTCGCGGCGTGCGCGTTGATGAACTGGCGGGCGAGGCGGGTGATGAGCACCCCGTCCCGGCGGTGGTGGCCGACGCTGTTGGGCTGGAAGGAGTCGACGAAGTTCAGCAGGTGGCCGAACTCCAGGACGACCTGCCCGCCGGGGTTCAGGAGCTCGCGGACGGAGCGCAGGACGGCCGGGAGCCGGCCGCGGTCCAGGTAGTTCAGCGTCATGAAGAGGCTGTACACGAGGTCGTAGCGCTCGTCGGTGCGGTACTCCTCGACGCGGTTCTCCACGTAGGAGATGCCCTCGTCACCGGCGGCGCGGGCGTACTCAAGGAACGCGGCACTCTGGTCGACGCCGGTCCCGCGGTGGCCGCGCTCGCGCAGGGCGCGCAGGTTGGAGCCGGTGCCGCAGCCCAGGTCGAGTACCGTGCCCGCGTCGGGGAGCAGGGACGCGAGGAACTCCGTCTCGGCGTCGAGGCTGCGGAAGTCCTTCCGCATGATCTCGTAGTACTCACCGGGGAATTCGAAGCTCGTGCCGGTCAATTCCGTCATCCTCCTCGGATGTCAGTGCTCGTCGGTCGTCGGTGCTCGTCGGTCGTCGGTGCCCGTCGGTACCAGGTGGTCGTCGGTACCGGGTGCCCGTCGGTACCGGGTGCCCGTCGGTACCAGGTGGTCGGTTCTCGGTGCTCTTCGGTGCCCGCCGGTATCCGGTGGTCGGTACCCGGTGCTCTTCGGGGCCGTCCCCTACCTGGTCACGGCCTCGCGCATGGTCCGGTAGCCGCGCGGGGTGAGGCCGTACCGGTCGCGGAAGAGCCGGCTGAAGTGCGAGGCCTGGTAGAGCCCTGACCGTTCGCCGATCACCCCGACGGGCAGGTGTTCGAGCCGCGGATCGCGCAGCTCCGACCGGCAGCGGGCGAGGCGTTCGTCCCTGATCCACCGGGCGGGGCTGGTGCCGTGCTCCTGGAAGATCCGCTGGAGGTAGCGCAGCGAGATGTTGTGGTGCTCGGCGACCGCCTGCGGGGTGAGCTCGGGGTCGGAGAGCCGTGCGCGGATGAACGCCTGGATGGCCAGCATGAGGTCGTGCCGGGCCACTTCGTCCTCGGCGGCCACGTGGCGCAGCCGGTCTGCGAGGACGGCCGCGGTCAGGCCCGCGACGGTGGCGCCGACCCGGTCGACGGCGGAGTGGATCTCGGTGCCGTGGTCGTGGAGTCCGGCGAGGAGCTGGGAGAGCAGGGCGCCCGCGCCCATCCGCCCGCACCAGCCGGTGGCGGTGAGCTTCGCGGTGTCGCCCGCCGCCATGCCCAGGTGCCGGTGCGGGAGCTGCACCTCGACCAGGTGGAAGGGCCGGGGCAGCAGGAGGCGGTACGGGCGGCTGGTGTCGCAGCAGATGATCTGCGGGCCGCTCGCCTGGCCCCGGCGGCCGTCCTGGTGGACGTGGATCTCGCCGGCCAGCGCCCGGAACACCCGCAGGGATTCGGAGGGGTCGGGGCGGATGTGGCGGCCGGGGCGTACGGCCTCGTGGGCCTCCCCGGTGACGAGGGAGATGGTGACGTCGCCGAACTCGCGGCGGACGGTGGTCCCGTACACGGACTCGCCGTGTGCCCGGATGACCCGCGCCGTGCCGGGGGCGGGCGCGGCGAGCGGTGGACTGCGGTCCGGCACGGATGCGCTCGGCCCGCGGAGGGGCAGCATGTCCATCGTTCTCCTCGCTCCGGGAAGCGTCATGCCATCGTGACAGGCAGGCCCATAAAAACATACCTGCATGCAGGTACTCGAACACCATCAGAAGTTCCAATCAGCAGGGCTCCACCTCGGCTTTGATGCGCAAACAGGCCAGGAGAAGGCGCATTTACGCAAGCCAGCCGACAGGTCGCCCCGTACAGTTGAGGACGAGGACTGGCCGGACAACGCGGCTTCACGTGCGGTCATGGATGTAGTTTCCGAACGAGGGGTATCACGTGACGATCAAGGTCGGCATCAACGGATTCGGCCGCATCGGCCGCAGCTTCTTCCGCGCCGCCCTTCAGCGGGGCACCGGCCTGGAGGTGGTCGCCGTCAACGACCTCACCGACGCCGCGACGCTGGCCCACCTGCTCAAGTACGACAGCACCCTCGGCAAGCTCGGCCACGAGGTCCGCGCGGTCGAGGGCGAGCTCGTCATCGACGGGCGCACCCTACGCGTGACCGCCGAGCGCGACCCGGCCCAGCTGCCGTGGGGCGAGCTGGAGGTGGACGTGGTCATCGAGTCCACCGGGGTGTTCACCGACGCGCACAAGGCCCGCGCCCACCTGGAGGCCGGTGCCCGCAAGGTCATCATCAGCGCGCCCTCGAAGAACGAGGACCTGACGATCGCCTTCGGCATCAACGACGACCTCTACGACCCGGCCGTGCACGACATCGTCTCCAACGCCTCCTGCACGACCAACTGCCTGGCCCCGCTGGCCAAGGTCCTCGACGACGCGCTCGGCATCGAGCACGGCCTGATGACCACGGTCCACGCCTACACCGCGGACCAGAACCTCCAGGACGGTCCGCACACCGACCTCCGCCGCGCCCGCTCGGCGGCGACGAACACCGTGCCGACCACCACCGGCGCCGCCAAGGCCATCGGCCTGGTCCTGCCGCAGCTCAAGGGCAAGCTCGACGGGTACGCGCTGCGCGTGCCGATCCCGACCAGCTCGGCCACCGACCTCACCGTCCGCGTCGGCCGCGCGACCACGGTCGAGGAGGTCAACGAGATCTTCGCGAAGGCCGCCGAAGGCGCTCTCGCGGGCATCCTCACCTACACCGACGAGCCGATCGTCTCCAGCGACATCGTCACCGACCCCGCGTCGTGCATCTTCGACTCGGGCCTGACCAAGGTGATCGGCGACGGCCGCCAGGTCAAGATCGTCGGCTGGTACGACAACGAGTGGGGCTTCTCCAACCGTGTCGTGGACACCGCCCTGCTGATCGGCGCCCGCTGACCGGCGCCCCGTAGACGGGCGCCCGCCGACGGCCACCCCGTCGGCCGCGGCGCCCGTCCCGACCGGAGGTTCCCGTGATCAAGACACCCCATCACGAGGGTGAACAGGCCGTCCAGAAGCAGGCCGGCGAAGGCGGTCCCGGCTGGGGCTCGCCGATGTTCGACGACGTGATCCAGCCCGGCTTCGACCAGTACCTGATGCGCCAGCGCATGCTCTTCCTGGGCGGCGCCGACGCCACGGGCGCCATGTGGTCCTCGCTGGTCACGGGCGACCCCGGCTTCGCCCTGCCCACGAGCCGGCGCACGATCACCCTGTCCTCCCTGCCCGTGCCCGGCGACCCGCTCGCGGAAGCCTTCGCCGAGACGGCCGACATCGGACTGCTCGCGCTCGAACCCCACACGACGACCCGGATCCGGATCAACGGCGTGGCGCGGCGCGAAGGGGAGTCGCTGCACATCCGCACCGAGCAGGTGCTGGGCAACTGCCCGAAGTACCTCCAGGTGCGGGTCCCGGTCGCGGACGGGCCCGCCTCGACGCCCCGGGAGACCCGGGAGGGCGACGTGCTCACCCCCGAGCAGGAGAAGTGGATCACCGGGGCGGACACCTTCTTCATCGCCAGCCAGGCCGACGGCTACGGCGCGGACTCCTCGCACCGGGGCGGCGACCCCGGTTTCGTCACGGTGGCGGGACCGCGCAGGCTGGTATGGCCCGACTACTTCGGCAATTCCTTCTACATGACCTTGGGCAATCTGCAGCTCAACGAGAACTGCGGACTGCTCTTCCTGGACTGGGAGTCCGGCCACACCCTGCAACTGACGGGCAAGGCTCGGATCAACTGGGCCGAGGGGGACCGGGCCGACGTGCCCGGAGCCCTGCGGATGTGCGAGTTCGACATCGAGCGCGTGGTGCAGATCGACGGGGCGACCCGGCTGCGCTGGGCGTTCGGCGGTCCCTCGCCCTACAACCCGCCGGCACCGGCGCGCGGCTGACCCCCCACAGCCCGCGCCGTTCCCCCTCCGCCGCTGTCCCCCGGTCACCGTCCGGCCGTGCCGCCTCCCCCGTCGGCACGGCCGGACGGTGTTGTACGCCCTGCCCGGCACCCTCCCCGTCCCCGTCCCGTCGAGGGACTCCACATGTGAGGATCGCGCCATGCCCGCTGCCGACCCGGACACGACCTTCCCGCGTCTGCGCGCCGACGTCTCGACGCTCCCCGCCTACGTGCCGGGCCGCGCGGCCCGCGACGAGTTCGTCGACAAGCTCTCCTCCAACGAGAACCCGTACCCGCCGCTCCCGTCGGTGATCGCCGCGGCCGGGACCTGGCTGGGCCGCCTCAACCGCTACCCCGACCCCACCGCGGCGGAGCTCGTCGCGGAGCTCTCCGGACGCCTCGGCGTACCCGCCGACCACCTGGTGCTCGGCACCGGCTCGGTCGGCATCACCCAGCACCTGGTCGCCGCCGCCGCGGGCCCGGGCGACGAGGTCGTCTTCGCCTGGCGCTCGTTCGAGGCGTACCCGCTGCTCGCCTGGGCCGCCGGGGCCACCTCCGTCCAGGTCCCGCTGCGCGACGAGACCCACGACCTGGACGCACTGGCCGACGCGGTCACCGACCGCACCCGCCTGATCTTCGTCTGCAACCCGAACAACCCGACCGGCACCGCCGTGCGCCGCGCCGAACTGGAACGCTTCCTGGACCGCGTGCCCCCCGAGGTGCTGGTCGTCATCGACGAGGCCTACCGTGAGTTCGTCGACACCGCCGAGGACATCCCGGACGGCATCGACCTCTACCGGGACCGCCCCAACGTGGCCGTGCTGCGCACCTTCTCCAAGGCCTACGGACTGGCCGCGCTCCGCGTCGGCTACGCGGTGGCCCACCCGCGCGTGACGGCCGCCCTGCGCGCCTGCTCCGTACCCCTCGGCGTGAGCGGCCCCGCCCAGGCCGCCGCCCTGGCCTCACTGCGGGCCACGGAGGAACTCCGCGAGCGCGTGGCCGACCTGGTCGCGGAACGCGACCGCGTCAGCGCCACCCTGCGCGCGGAGGGCTACGAAGTCCCCGAGAGCCACGCCAACTTCATCTGGCTGCGCCTCGGCTCCCGCACCTCCTACTTCGCGGACGCCTGCGAAGCGGCCGGCCTGATGGTCCGCCCCTTCGGCGAAGAGGGCGTCCGCATCACGATCGGCTCCCCGGACGCGAACGACCGCCTCCTGAAGACGGCGTCCGACTGGGACCAGTGACCACACCGGCCGACAGCAACGGGGTCAGCCGCTGATGACCCTCAGCCTGGCGGCCGGCTGGTCACGCTCCGCCTCGATCGTCGGGGTCAGCCGGAAGACCCGGACCGGGCCGACGCTGTCCACCTCTTCGAGCCACCCGAGAGCCTCCAGCTCCTTGCGCGTCCGGGAAAAGACCGGGGCACTCATACCCGCGGTCTCGGCGAGCTCGGTGGCTTTGATCCAGACCGACCCGTCCGGCCGCTGCTCGGAGGCTGCGTACAGCATGACGACGATCCGCTGGTTCGGGTTCAGGACACGTCCCGTGCGCTTGAGGACGTACAGCACGTCCTCGCTGCGGTGGATCTTCATGTCGCGTCTCCCTTGATCTTCCTGCGTTCGCGATCGCCCGGCTTCGGGATGCGCATCTCCGGAGGATTCCAGTCGGAAACCGCCTCACGATGTTCGAAGCCCGTCCCGATGAACGCAAGGTACGGGGTCGTTCGGTAGAACGTCGTACGGCCGATCCCGCCGGACTCGACCAGCAGGCGAGCACCCTTGAGGACCTTGATGGCCCTCGACAGCGCGTCCGGACTCATGTCGAGCTCTGATGCGACGGCCACGCCGGTCATCTGCACGGGCCCCTGTCGCTCCTCCGTCGCGAACCAGTACCAGACCAGCACGCGGAACTCACGGTCACTCAGTCCCGAAGCCCCGGAGGCAAGCTGCCGGCCGCGCCGGATCCCGACGTTGATGTGAGGTCCGTCGAAGGCGTACGGGGCACGGGGGACCTCTTCCATGACTCCGGTGTCCGGATCCACCAGTGCAAGGATCTTGCTCCGCGCCGACTCCGCCATGCCTGAATCCGCCCCGCCCCTCGTCACCACGAGCCGCGCGCCCCGCTCCAGGGCCCCGCAATTAGCACATTGCACATTACCGCATAGCCAACCGACCTCGCCCCGAGGAAAGGTTCCTTTGCTCATTGCTAATGAGTTCGACCCCGGGCCCCACCCGCCACCGACCCCGTCAGCAATGTGCACATAGCTAATCGACCCGTTCCCAGGATCGGGTAACCCGCTTCCAGGATCGGGTTACCCGACCCCAGGATCGGGTTGTGCTCGACGTTTACGCAGGTCAAGAGGGTGCGGGGGCTGCGCGTTCTTCATACTTGGAAAGGTGGTGAGTACCTGCGGGCCCTGGTCGGCGGCTGCTCGCCCTGTCGCTCCGCGCCAGCGCTCCCAGGTGGGTCCGCCGCCGGGACCCCATCGCACGGATCGTCGTGGTCACTGCCCGAAACAAGCAGCAGCGTGGCCGGCACCGGTTGGGGCTGAGCGAATCCGTGGGCGCCGGTGATCGCGGTGACAGGTTTCGTCTGGGCACACCTTCTGTGGCCGGGGTCTTTTCCGGTCCGTCCTGGCGGGGCAATGAGGTTCCCTGCACCTACCGTCAGCCCGGCTCCTGCGCCGACGGCTCTCCCGGCGCACACGAACGAGGCGGCGCACTCCGACGTGTCGTCGGGTACGCCGCCTTCGGGCGGAGCGGGGTGCGGGAGGGGGGAGGGGGGAGGGGGGAGGGGGGAGCCTGTGCCGCCTCGGCCGCTACTTCGGGTCACTGTTGAACTTCGCGGCCGACCAGAAGTAGCCGAGCACCGCGAGGCCCAGGCACCAGGTGACCGCGATCCACCCGTTGTTGCCGATCTCGGTGCCGAGCAGAAGCCCGCGCAGCGTCTCGATGGCCGGGGTGAAGGGCTGGTACTCGGCGATCGGCTGGAACCAGCCCGGCATCCCCTCGACCGGGACGAACGCACTCGACAGCAGTGGCAGCAGGATCATCGGGAGCGCGTTGTTGCTGGCGGCCTCCGCGTTCGGGCTGATCAGACCCATACCCACCGCGATCCAGGTGAACGCCAGGGCGAACAGGACGAGCAGCCCGAACGCCGCCAGCCACTCCGGGACCGTCGCGTCGGTGGAGCGGAACCCGATGGCCACACCGACGGCGCCCACCAGGACCACGCTCGCGATCGACTGCAGCACGCTGCTGACGACGTGCCCGATGAGGACCGCACCCCGGTGGATCGCCATCGTGCGGAAGCGGGCGATGATGCCCTCGGTCATGTCGTTGGACACCGACACCGCGGTACCGATCGTGGTCGAGCCGATCGTCATCAGCAGCAGACCCGGCACGAGATAGGCGACATAGTCCGAGCGGCTGCCGCCGCCGATGCCCGCGCTCATCACATCTCCGAAGATGTAGACGAAGAGCAGCAGGAGCATGATCGGCGTGAGCAGCAGGTTCAGGGTGAGGGACGGGTAGCGCCGGGCGTGCAGGAGGTTGCGGCGCAGCATCGTGGACGAATCACGGACCGCGAGGGACAGGGAACTCATCGGACGTTCTCCTTCGACTGGGCAGGCAGGGTGGAGGAGCCGGGGCGGGGGTCGGTGCCGGTCAGGGCGAAGAACACGTCGTCGAGGTCGGGGGTGCGCACGGTCAGCTCGTCCGCTTCGACGCCGGCCGAGTCCAGCCGGTCCAGGACGGTGCGCAGCGCGCGCTGGCTGCCGTCGCTGGGGATCTGCAGTGCAAGCGCCTCGTCGTCCCGGGTGACCTCGCCGAGCACGGCGGTGGCGGACCGGTAAGCGGCCGGGTCGGAGAACCGCAGGCGGACGTGCCCGCCGGGGATCAGCCGCTTCAACTCCTCGGCACTGCCCTCGGCGGCGATCCTGCCGCCGTTCAGCACCGCGATCCGGTCGGCGAGTTCGTCGGCCTCCTCCAGGTACTGCGTGGTGAGGAAGACCGTGACGCCGCCGGCGACCAACTCGCGGATGATCTGCCACATGTTGTGCCGGGAACGGGGGTCGAGACCGGTGGTCGGCTCGTCGAGGAAGATGATCCGCGGATCACCCACCAGCGTCATCGCGATGTCCAGCCGCCGCTTCATACCGCCCGAGTAGGTGGAAGCAGGCCTCTTCGCCGCCTCGGTGAGGTCGAAACGCTCCAGCAACCCGGCGGCCACCCGCCGCCCCTCACCCTTCGACAGATGGTGCAGATCCGCCATCAGCAGCATGTTCTCCTCACCCGTGATCAACCCATCCACCGCGGAGAACTGACCCGTCACACCAATCGCGCGCGGGCCCCCCGTGGGGTGGGCGCCCAGGTCGGGGCCGCCGACCCGGATCTCGCCGGAGGCGGGATCCGGGGAGACGAGGGTGGAGAGGATCTTGACGGCTGTGGTCTTGCCCGCGCCGTTCGGGCCGAGCAGGGCGAAGACCGTTCCTTCGGGGACTGCCAGGTCGATGCCGTCCAGGACGGTCTTGTCGCCGTAGGACTTGCGCAGACCGTTCGCCGTGATGGCCCAGGTGGTCATGAGTGGTGCTCCTTCGTGAAGGGATGTCAGAGGCTGCGGGCGGTGACGTCGCCGTAGGCGGTGGTCGCGTGGATGGCGAGGCCGGCCGCGGCGCCTTCGGTGTTGCCGAGGGAGTTGTTGATCCGGCCGAGGGCGGTGCCGGCGTCGAGGGTGGCGCTGACCCCGCGGCCGGCGCCGACCGAGATGTCGCCGTACTCGGTGTGCAGTTCGACCGTGCCGCGCAGGGCCTCGACGATGCTCAGGTCGCCCTTCTGGGTGCTGATCCGGGCCGAGCCAGCCAGGCGGCCGACCGAGACGTCGCCGGCGGCGAGGGTCAGGTGGGCGCTCGCGGCCTCGTCGAGCTTGACCGAGCCCTGCGCGGCCTCGAAGACGACGTCACCGAGGCGTCCGACGCCCCGGAGTTCGGCGCTGGCCGCCTTCGCCTCGACGTGGGAGTCGGCGGGCAGCTGGACGGTCACCTCGATAGCGCCGGTGGCGCCCAGGAGCTGGTTCTTCGCGGAGGCCGCGATCCGCAGGACCCCGTCGGCGTACTCGACCAGGGTCTGCTCGGCCGCCTTGACGTCGCGGCTCTTCGAGGCGTCCGCGGGCCGGACCTCGACCGCGGTGTCCGCGCGGTCCGCGGCGATGAAGCGGATGGTGCCGGCGGGGATGTCCAGAACGGTGGAGATCGGGGCGGTGGTGGCGAAGTTCTGCATGATTCTCTCCTGCGACTCGTTGTTTCCGATGAGGGAAAAGCTACGTTGCTTTCCAAGTCTCGGCAAGAAGTTCGTTGCGATGGAACTCGAAAATTGCAGGTCAGAGGCATGTAATCGTTGCGAAGGGCTGGAATTGAATGCAACGACAGACACTCAGAACGTTGCAATGAACTGGAACTGAACGCTATACTGGAGGCACGACGACCACGAAGGAGACCGCGATGCCGGGAGGCAGGCTCACCCAGCAGGAACGCCAGCAGATCGCGTTGGGGGTGGCCGACGGCCTCGCCTACGCGGAGATCGCCAGACAGCTGGACCGACCGACCTCCACCATCACGCGCGAGGTCATGCGCAACGGCGGACCCGGCGCCTATCGCGCCGACCTGGCCCACCGCGCCACCGAAGCCCGCGCGCAGCGGCGCAAGCACACCGCGCCCCGCGGACCGCAGGCGGCCCCGCAGGCCTATGGACGGGACGCCGAGGCCGTACGCGCCTACGAGGAGGTGTTCACCACCGTCATGATGGCTTCGGGGATGCCCAGCATGACGGCCCGGGTGATGACCTGCCTCACCCTCACCGACACGGGCAGCCTCACCGCGTCGGAACTCGTCCAGCGCCTCCAGGTCAGCCCGGCGTCCGTGTCGAAGTCGATCACGTTCCTGGAAGAGCAGGGCCTCGTCCGCCGGGAACGCGAGGAAGGCCGGCGCGAGCGCTACGTCGTCGACGACGACATCTGGTACCGGTCGATGATGGCCAGCGCCCGCTCCGCCGCCCAGATAGTGGAGACGGCACGGCAGGGCGTCGCCGTCCTCGGCGCCGACACCCCGGCCGGCACCCGCATGGAGAACATCGCCCGCTTCCTCGACTTCGTCTCCGAGAGCATCGCCCGCGCCGCGGAACAGGCCCGCGCGATCCTCCACACGAAACCGGAGGCACCCTCGGACACCGCCGCCGAAAGAAGTGTCGCGGGGACCGATGAGTTTCCCGGAAGCCCGCGGTCTTAACTCATGGAAGGCGCGCCGCAGCAGCCACGCACGTGGTCGCGGGGCACGCTGGACGCATCACCGAGAGCCAGCCACGAGATTCCGAGGAACACACGATGCGCACCCTGATCAGCTCCGCCTTCATCTCCCTCGACGGCGTCGTGGAGGCCCCGGGCGGCGAGCCCGGCTACCGGAACTCCGGCTGGACCTTCAAGGACGTGGAGTTCCTGCCCGAGGCCTACGAGATCAAGGGCCGGGAGCAGAAGGAAGCCTCCGCGATGCTTCTGGGCCGCACCAGCTACGAGGCGTTCAGCCCGGTGTGGCCCGCCATGGAGGACTTCGCCGACTACAAGGTGATGCCGAAGTACGTCGTCTCCACCACGCTCACCGAGGACGACCTGGTGTCGAACTGGGGCGAGACCGCGATCCTGCGCTCCCTCGACGAGGTCGCCGCGCTGAAGGAGACCGAGGGCGGCCCGATCATCATGCACGGCAGCGCCGCCCTGAACCGGGCGCTCTCCGACGCCGGCCTGATCGACCGTTACCACCTGATGGTCTTCCCGCTGCTGCTCGGCGCCGGCAAGCGGCTCTTCAGCACCACCGACAAGGACGCGCAGAAGCTGAAGCTCGTCGAGCACGAGACCTACGCCAACGGCCTGCAGCTGAACGTCTTCGACGTCGTCCGCTGAGGCGCACGAGCACGAGCACACGCACCCCCGCGACCGCGGAGCGGCGCCCCTTTCGGGCGCCGCTCCGCGCGTTTCAGCCGAAGGTGCCGAAGAGGCGACGCAGTTCCTCGTGGAACCCGGGGAAGGTCTTGGCCACGCAGGCCGGGTCGTCGAGGGTGATGCCGGCGGCGCGCAGGCCCAGTACCGAGAAGGACATCGCGATGCGGTGGTCGCGGTGGCAGTCGACCGTCGCCGGGGCGGGGACGCCCGGATGGACGGTGATGCGGTCCGGGCCGTCCTCCACCCGGATGCCCAGCGCGCGGAGGTTCCCCGCGACGGCGGCGATCCGGTCGGACTCCTTCAGCCGGGCGTGCGCGATGCCCGTGATGGTGACCGGGGCGTCCGCGAGCGGGGCGATCGCGGCCATCGTCATGAAGGTGTCCGAGATGTCGCCCATGTCGATGGTGAATCCGCCGCTCAGCGTGCCCGTACCGGTGCCCGCGACCTCGGTCCAGTCCGCGGTCCTGGTGACCCAGGCCCCGGCGCGCCGCAGCACCTCCACGAACGCGGTGTCGCCCTGGAGGCTCCCCGTGCCCAGGCCCGCCACCCGGACGGTGCGCCCGGTGACGGCCGCCGCCGCGAAGAAGTACGAGGCGGTCGAGGCGTCCGGCTCGATGGCGAGGTCGGTGGGCCGGTACCCGCCCGGGTGGACCGTGATCGCGCTGCCCTCCTCCTCGACCCGGGCGCCGAAATGCCGCATCAGTGCCAGGGTCATGTCCACGTACGGACGGCTGACCAGCCGCGGCACGTCCACCGTGAGCGGCCCGCCCATCAGCGGGGCGGCCATCAGCAGCCCGGAGAGGTACTGGCTGCTGAGCCCGGAATCCAGCTCGATGCGGCCGCCGGCCAGCCCCCGTGCGGTGAGGGCGAAGGGCAGCCCCGTGCCGCGCACCTTCGCCCCGAGCCCGGTGAGCGCCTCCAGCAGCGGCCGCAGCGGGCGCGCCCGTAGCTGGTCGGAGCCGTCGAAGGCGATCTCCCCGCGCCCGGTGGCCGCGAAGGGCGGCAGGAAGCGCGCCGCGGTGCCGGCGTCGGCGCACCAGACCCGGCCGGGGCCGGCCGGTCCGGCGCCGCGTCCGGTGACCTCCCAGACCTCGCCGGAGCCGTCGCCGTAGCCGGAGCCGTCTCCGTACCCGTAGCCGCTGTCTCCGATGTCGCGCACCCCGGTGCCCAGGTCCGTCAGCGCGGCCCGGAAGGCGAGGGTGTCGTCGCTGACCAGGGGCGCGGCCAGGCGGCTGCGGCCGGGAGCCGCGGCCGCGAGGAGCAGCGCCCGGTTGGTGATGCTCTTGGAGCCGGGGATCCGGGCGTCCAGTACGGGAGTCGTCACGCCGCTCACCGTACGGAGCCTCTGCGCTGGGCGCGCTCGACGCTCGCGCGGGCGGCCGCGGCGACCTTCGGCGCCGTCAGGCCGTGGAGTTCGTACAGGGACCGGTACGGAGCGGAGGCCCCGAAGGAGTCGATGCCGAGCGAGGTGCCGGCCGCGCCGACCAGGGCATACCAGCCGAGGGTGGAGCCCGCCTCGACGGAGACCCGGGCGGCCACCGCGGCGGGGAGCACCTCCTCGCGGTACTCCTCCTCCTGCGCCTGGAACCACTCCAGGCAGGGCATGGAGACCACGCGGGTGGCGAGGCCCCCGTCCTGCAGGATGCGGCGGGCGTCCAGGGCGATGGGCACCTCGCTGCCGGTGGCGATGAGGATGGCCTCGGGGCGGCCGCCGTCGGCCTCGGCCAGGACGTAGCCGCCGCGCGCGGCGCCCTCGGCGGGGGACAGCCCGCTGTCCTGGTTGCGTTCCAGGACGGGCAGGTTCTGCCGGGACAGGCACAGGCCCGCCGGGCGGTCGTCGTTCTCCAGGATGGTGCGCCAGGCGACGACGGTCTCGTTGGCGTCGGCGGGCCGGACCACGTCCAGGCCCGGGATGGCGCGCAGCGACCAGAGGTGCTCGACCGGCTGGTGGGTGGGACCGTCCTCGCCGAGCCCGATGGAGTCGTGGGTCCAGACGTAGGTGACGGGCAGCTTCATCATGGCGGCGAGGCGGACGGCGGGGCGCATGTAGTCGGAGAAGACGAGGAAGGTGCCGCCGTAGGGGCGGGTGCCGCCGTGCAGGGCGATGCCGTTGAGGACGGCGCCCATGGCGTGCTCGCGGATGCCGAAGTGCAGGGTCCGGCCGTACCGGTGGCCGGCGTAGGCCTCGGTGGCCAGTTCCTCGGGGATGAAGGAGGGTTCGCCCTTCATGGTGGTGAGGTTGGACTCGGCGAGGTCCGCGGAGCCGCCCCACAGTTCGGGCAGCACGGGGGCGAGCGCGTTCAGCACCTCGCCGGAGGCCTTGCGGGTGGCCATCTCGCCGCCCGCGGGGAAGACCGGCAGGCTCTCCTGCCAGCCCTCGGGCAGCCGCCGCTCGGAGAGCCGGTCGAAGAGCTCGGCGCGCCCGGGGGCGAGGGCACGCCAGTCGGCGAGCGTCTTGTCCCACGCGCGGTGGGCCTCGGCGCCGCGATCGGCGACCCGGCGGGCGTGGGCCAGTACCTCGGCGGGAACCTGGAAGGAGAGCGAGGGGTCGAGGCCCATCGCCGCCTTCGCGGCCGCCGCCTCCTCGGCGCCGAGGGCCGATCCGTGGATGCCGCCGGTGTTGCGCTTCTTCGGAGCGGGCCAGCCGATGATCGTGCGCAGCGCTACGAGCGAGGGCCGGTCGGTGGTCTCGCGGGCGGTGGTGAGCGCCCGGTGCAGGGCCTGGACGTCCTCGGTGTACTCGGTGGCCTCGCCTCCCCCGGTCCAGTCGACCTCCTGGACGTGCCAGCCGTACGCCCGGTAGCGGGCGAGGGTGTCCTCGGAGTGCGCGATCTGCCGGTCGTCCTCGATGGAGATGCGGTTCTCGTCGTAGAGGACGACGAGGTTGCCCAGGCGCTGGTGGCCGGCCAGCGAGCTGGCCTCGTGCGCGACGCCCTCCTCCAGGTCGCCCTCGGAGGCGATGGCCCAGACGGTGTGGTCGAACGGGGAGGTGCCGGGGGCGGCGTCCGGGTCGAAGAGTCCGCGTTCGCGGCGGGCCGCCATGGCCATGCCGACCGCGTTGGCGAGGCCCTGGCCGAGGGGGCCGGTGGTGGTCTCCACGCCGGGGGTGTGCCCGTACTCGGGGTGCGCGGGGGTCA
Organism: Streptomyces sp. NPDC006450; assembly: GCF_040612195.1. NCBI lineage: Bacteria > Bacillati > Actinomycetota > Actinomycetes > Kitasatosporales > Streptomycetaceae > Streptomyces > Streptomyces sp. NPDC006450. The sequence goes on from NZ_JBEXPT010000048.1 coordinate 20,962, forward strand.
GACTGCCCTCGGTACGCAGGCCCTTGAGGTCGTCGAGGGTGAGCCCGTAGCCCGACATAAGGAGCTGCGTGTAGAGGGTGAGGCTGGCGTGGCCGCAGGAGAGCACGAACCGGTCGCGGCCGGCCCAGCCCGGGTCCCGGGGGTCGTGCCGCAGCAGCCGCTGGAAGAGCAGGTAGGCGGCCGGCGCGAGGCTCATGGCGGTGCCGGGGTGTCCGTGTCCGGCCGCCTCGACCGCGTCCACGGTCAGCGCGCGGGCGACCTCGACGGCCCGGCGGTCGGCGTCCTCCCAGAGCAGGGCGGGCGCCTGCGGGGCGGTGGCGACGGTCATGACGGGCCTTCCTGTTCGGAGGATGCGCGTACGGATGGGCGTACGGATGCGCGTGCGGGTGCGAGAACCCCGGCGGGCACGGGCCCTACGGGTCCTGGGAGTACGGGGCCTGGGAGTACGGGCCCTGGGAGCACGGAGCCTGGGAGTACGGGCCCTGGGAGCACGGAGCCTGGGAGTACGGGGCCTGCGGTGCGTTCAGGTGCTGCGCCCCCGCCGGCCCGCCCGGTCGGGCGGACCACCCCGCCGTGGCGGACCGCGCGGGCACGGCGGACCGCGCGGGCACGGGCGTAGCGGACGGGGGCCCGCTTCACCGGGAGATCCGCTCGTAGGCGGCGGCGAGCAGCGCCTCGTCCGGGGCGGTGAACAGGGCGGGGCGGGCGATGGCGTCGAGGACGACGAACCGCAGCCGGTTGCCCCGGGTCTTCTTGTCGATGCCCATCGCGTCGCGCAGCGGGGCCCAGGCTCCGGCGTGGGTGGTGGGCAGGCCGGCGGCGGCGAGGAGGGTGCGGTGGCGCTCGGCGTCGGCGGCGGACAGCCGGCCGTCGAGCCGGGCGAGTTCGGCGGCGAAGACCATGCCGGCGGCCACGGCGTGGCCGTGCCGTACCCGGTAGCCGGCGACCCGCTCGATGGCGTGGCCCAGGGTGTGGCCGTAGTTGAGGTGCTCGCGGCGGCCGTCCTCCCGGAAGTCCTCGGTGACGACCTCCGCCTTGACGCGGATGGCGCGCTCCACGAGCTCCCGGGTGTGGAGGGCGCCGGCGGGGTCCTCCTCGACCAGACGCAGGATCTCCGGGTCGGCGACGAACCCGGCCTTGACGACCTTGGCGAGGCCGCTGACGTAGTCGGCGGGCGGCAGGGTGTCCAGCAGGTCGAGGTCGCACAGCACCCCGGCGGGCGGGTGGAAGGCGCCGACGAGGTTCTTGCCCTGGGGCAGGTTGACGGCGGTCTTCCCGCCGATGGCGGCATCCACCATGCCCAGCAGGGTGGTCGGCACCAGGACGAGGCGTACGCCGCGCAGCCAGCCGGCGGCGGCGAAGCCGGCGAGGTCGGTGGTGGCGCCGCCGCCGACGGCCACGACGGCGTCGGAGCGGGTGAACCCGGCGTCGGCGAGGGCCCGCCACAGGCCGACCACCACGGTCATGTCCTTGGCGGCCTCGCCCTCGGGCACTTCGAGGGAGACCACGATGCGTCCCTCGCGGTTGAGTTCCCGGGCGATCCGGCGGGCCGTGGGCAGCAGCGTGCGGGAGTACACGACGGCCACGCGCAGCGGATCGGGGCCCAGTACGCGGCCGGTCTCGCCGGTCAGCCCGTGGCCCACGACGGCCTCGTACGGCCGTTCGCCCCCGATCCGGATCCGGGTGCTCCCCGTCAGGACCGGTGTGTTCAGCGTCGGGGCGCTCATCGGACGGCCAGGTGGTCGAGGTAGCCCCGGTGGTTGCGGGCGGTCTCGGCGAGGGAGTCCCCGCCGAACTTCTCCAGCGCGGCGTGCGCGAGGACCAGCGCCGTCATCGCCTCGGCCACGACGGCCGCGGCGGGCACCGCGCAGACGTCGGAGCGCTGGTGGTGGGCGACGGCCGGCCGGCCGGTGGCGACGTCGACGGTGGCCAGGGCGCGCGGCACGGTGGCGATGGGCTTCATGGCGGCGCGCACCCGCAGCGGTTCGCCCGTGGTCATCCCGCCTTCCACCCCGCCGGAGCGGGCGGTGCGGCGGCGGATGGCGCCCTCCCCGTCCCGCTCGATCTCGTCGTGGGCGCGGGAGCCGGGGACCTTGGCGAGGCCGAAGCCGTCACCGAACTCGACGCCCTTGATGGCCTGGATGCCCATGAGGGCGGCCGCGAGCCGGGCGTCGACGCGCCGGTCGCCGTGGACGTAGCTGCCCAGGCCCGGCGGGAGTCCGTACGCGAGCACCTCGACGACTCCCCCGAGGGTGTCGCCGTTCTCGTGGGCCCGGTCGACCTCGGCGACCATCGCGGCGGAGGCCTCCGGGTCCAGGCAGCGCACCGGGTCGGCGTCCACCCGCTCGGTGTCGTCCGGCCCCGGCACCACGCCCTCGGGGGCGTCGGCCGCGCCGAGCGAGACGACGTGGCTGACGACGGTGATCCCGTACGCCTGCCGCAGGAAGGCGCGGGCGACCTCTCCGACGGCGACACGGGCGGCGGTCTCGCGGGCGCTGGCCCGCTCCAGCACCGGCCGGGCGTCGTCGAACCCGTACTTCTGCATCCCGGCGAGGTCGGCGTGGCCGGGGCGGGGGCGCGAGAGCGGGGCGTTGCGCGCCCGGCCGGCCAGCACCTCCGGGTCCACGCCGTCGGCGGCCATCACCGTCTCCCACTTGGGCCATTCGGTGTTGCCGACCCGGATCGACACCGGTCCGCCCTGGGTGCGGCCGTGGCGGACGCCGCCGAGGAAGGTCACCTCGTCCCGCTCGAAGGCCATCCGGGCGCCCCGGCCGTGGCCGAGGCGGCGTCGGGCCAGGGAGTCGGCGACCGCCTTGGTGGAGATCTCCACCCCGGCGGGCAGGCCTTCGAGAACGGCGGTGAGCGCGGGGCCGTGCGACTCGCCCGCGGTGAGCCATCGCAAAGTACTCAAGGGTGATCCTCTGTCATGCGGCGTGGTGGGCCGGCGTGGTGGGCCGGCCCGCGGTGACGGCGTGGTGTGACGGAAGGAGTCGTACGGGTACACGGGCGTGCGGGGACGCGCGGACGCGGGGTCAGACCCCGACGGCCACCGGCGGAGCCTCGATCGGCCCCATCCGCTGGACCCGCCAGCCCGCGCCCATCAGGCCCTGGGAGAGGGGCACGGCGGTCCCGCGGGCGACCATCAGCTCGACCAGGCCGCTCTCGTCGCCGGGCGAGTGGTCGATGGTCATGTCCTCGATGTTGACGCCGAGTTCGGCGGCGTTCGCGAGGAGCCGGGCGAGTTCGCCGGGCTGGTCCCCGATCAGGACGCGGATCGGCGCGCAGGCGGGCACGGGGTGTCCGTGCTTGCCGGGGATGCGGTCGCGGCCGCTGATGCCGCGGCCGAGCAGGTCGGCCAGGAGCGTGGTGCCCTGGGCGCGTTCGTCGGCGTCGTCGGTGGCGAGGCCCCGCAGGGCCGACACGGTGACCTGGAGGTCCTCGGCGAGTTCGGTGAGCACGTCGGCGACCGCGGTGGCGTTGGACTCCAGGATGTCGCTCCACAGCCGCGGGTCGCCCCCGGCGATCCGGGTCACGTCGCGCAGCCCCTGCCCGGCCAGCCGGCAGGCGTCCTCCTGGAGGTGCTGGAGGCGGGCGGCCATCAGCGAGGCGACCACGTGCGGGGTGTGGGAGACGCGGGCCACGGCCCGGTCGTGCGCGTCGCTGTCCATGACGACGGGCACCGCTCCGCACAGCGAGACCATCATGAGCGCCATGTTGAGCGCTTCGCGGCTGGTGTGGGCCGTGGGGGTCAGCACCCAGGAGCGGCCCTCGAAGAGGGTGGCGCAGGCGGCGAGCGGGCCGGAGCGCTCCCGGCCGGCCATGGGGTGTCCGCCGATGAAGCTGCCGGGGTCGGCGCCCGCGGCGAGGACGCCGATCTCCGGCTCGGTCTTGACGCTGGCGACGTCGGTGTACGAGCGGGCCAGGCCCAGCCGCTGCCGGTCGGCGAGCACGGCGCCGACCTGGGCCGGCGGAACGGCCAGTACGGCCAGGTCCACGGTGGTCTTCGGGGCGCCGAGGGTGCCGGCGCCGAGCGAGGCGGCGGTGCGGGCGGCCGATTCGTTCTCGTCGATGAGGTGGACGGCCACCCCGCGGCGGGACAGGGCCAGGGCGACGGAGGTTCCGATGAGGCCGGTTCCCACCACCGCGGCGGAGCGGATCATCTGGATTCTCCGGCGGTGACCAGGTCCCGGCGCAGGGCGGCCGCGCCGCCCAGGTAGATGTGCTTGACCTCGGGCTTGGGCAGGTCCGTCTCGGCGTACGCGAGGATCCGCACCACGCGGGGCAGGGACCCGGCGATGTCCAGTTCCTGCGCGCACATCAAGGGCACGTCGATCACGCCCAGTTCCCGGGCGGCGACCGCCGGGAACTCGCTGACCAGGTCCGGGGTCGCCGTGAAGAGCACGCTGACCAGGTCGTCCTGGTCGAGCCCGTTGGCGAGGAGCATCTCCTGGAACAGCTTGCGGACCCCGTCCAGCAGGTGGCCCCGCTCGTCGACTTCCAGCTGGATGGCACCGCGCAGGGCACGCACGGACATGGGCTTCTCCCTTTGCTTCAGGACGGTACGTCGATCGGTCGCGCGGGATCAGGCGGCGGCCGGTACGGCTTCGCGGCGGGCCGCGCCGGGCGCCTGGCGGTCCCGGTACAGCTCGGCGACCCGGAAGGCCAGGTCGAGGGACTGCTTGCGGTTCAGGCGCGGGTCGCACGCGGACTCGTAGCGCCGCCCGAGGTCGGCGAGCCGGACCTCGGCGCCGCCACCGACGCATTCGGTGACGTCGTCGCCGGTGAGTTCGATGTGGATGCCGCCGGGGTGGGTGCCGAGCGCGCGGTGGACCTCGAAGAAGCCGGTGACCTCGTCGAGCACGTCGTCGAAGTGCCGGGTCTTGTGGCCGCTGGGCGCCTCGAAGGTGTTGCCGTGCATCGGGTCGCAGATCCACGCGGGGCGCGCGCCCTCGGCGGAGACCTTGCCGATGAGCTCGGGAAGGATCTCGCGGACGTTGCGGGCGCCCATCCGGGTGATGAAGGTGAGGCGGCCGGGCTCGCGGTCCGGGTCCAGCTTGTCGATGAGGCGCAGGGCCTCGTCGGCGGAGGTCGTGGGGCCGAGCTTGACGCCGATGGGGTTCTGCACGGTGGAGGCGAACTCGACGTGGGCGCCGTCCAGCTGGCGGGTGCGCTCGCCGATCCAGATCATGTGGCCGGAGACGTCGTACGGCCGGCCGGTCCGGGCGTCGACGCGGGTGAGCGCGGCCTCGTAGTCCAGGAGCAGCGCCTCGTGGCTGGCGAAGATCTCGGAGGAGTGGACGGCGGCCGGGTCGGCGCCGCAGGCGGCGAGGAAGGTGAGCGCGTCGTCGATGTCCCCGGCGAGGCGCTCGTAGCGCTCGCCGACCGGGGAGGCGGCGACGAAGTCGCGGTTCCATTCGTGGACCTGGCGCAGGTCGGCGTAGCCGCCCGTGGTGAAGGCCCGTACGAGGTTCAGGGTGGCGGCGGAGGAGTGGTACATCCGCTTGAGCCGCTCGGGGTCCGGGGTGCGGGACTCGGGGGTGAAGGCGAGGCCGTTGACGGAGTCGCCGCGGTAGACGGGCAGTTCGACGCCGTCACGGATCTCGGTGGGCTTGGAGCGGGGCTTGGAGTACTGCCCGGCGATCCGGCCGATCTTCACCACGGGCACGGAGCTCGCGTAGGTGAGGACGGCGGCCATCTGGAGCAGGGTGCGGACCTTGTCGCGGACCTGGTCGGAGCTGACGGCGTCGAAGGTCTCGGCGCAGTCCCCGCCCTGGAGGACGAAGGCCTCGCCCCGGGCGACGTCGGCGAGCCGGTCGCGCAGCCGGTCGCACTCGCCGGCGAAGACCAGGGGCGGGTAGGAGGCGAGGTCGTCGAGCGCGGAGCGCAGGGCGACCGGGTCGGGGTAGGACGGCTGCTGGGCGGCGGGCAGCAGCCGCCAGGTGTCGACGGCCGTGGCGTGCGTGGCGAGGGTCATGGTGGCTGTGCCTCGATCGGTTTCGGTGGGAAAGGGAAGAGGTGTGGGCCTGTCGCCGCCCGGGATGGCGGCCCCGGGTGCCGGGGGTCCGTACGGTGGTGCGGCCGTACGGACCCCCGGTGGGCAAACCGTTGCTGGAGCCTGTCCCGCCAGGGGCCTAGACCGGCTCGCGGACCCCGGAGGGGAGGGTCTCGGGCGCCTGGTCCCCCGCTTCCTCACCGGCGGCCTGGTGGCCCTTGGTGAGGCCGAAGAAGAGCAGGCCGCCGACGCCGAGGACGGCGATGACGATGCCCATCGGGACCGCGCTGTCCTCGCCGGCGAGGCCGACGAGCGGGACCACGGCCGCACCGATCAGGTGCTGGGACAGGCCCAGCAGCGCGGCGGCCGAGCCGGCCACGTCGCCGTGGTCCTGGAGCGCCAGCGCGAAGGAGTTCGGCAGGACGAGGCCGACGCTGGAGACGACCAGGAAGAGCGCGACGAGCAGCGGGGCCAGACCGGCGTCGGTGAGGACGACGGCGAGCAGTCCGAGGCCGCCGGCCGCGGAGACGGCCAGGCCGGTGGCGAGCAGGGCGCGCGGGCCGGTCCTGTGCACGATGCGGCCGCTGACCTGCGCGGCGATGACCAGGCCGAGGGCGTTGACCGCGAAGACGGCGCTGTAGCCCTGCGGGGACATCCCGTGGATGGACTGGAGCACGAAGGTCGAGCCGGAGATGTACGCGAACATCGCGGCGAAGGCGAAGCCGCAGGCCAGGTTGTAGCCGACGAACACCTTGTCGCCGAGCAGCCGGCGGAAGATCGGGCCGGTGGCCTTGAGGCCGCCGCGCACGCGCCGTTCGGCGGGGTGCGTCTCCGGCAGGGCGCCGGCGACGCCGAAGAGCATCACGGCGCCGATGACGGCGAGGGCGATGAAGATGCCCTTCCAGGAGGTGACGAGCATCAGCTGGCCGCCGAGGACGGGGGCCAGGATCGGCGCGATGCCGGTGATGAGCATCAGCATCGCGAAGAACCGGGCCGCGGCGGGCCCGGTGTGCCGGTCGCGCACGACCGCGGAGGCGATGACGATGCCGGTGGCGCCGCCGAGGCCCTGGAGGGCGCGCAGCCCGACCAGCGTCCAGATGTTGGGGGCGAAGGCGCACAGCAGCGCGGTGACGGCGAACAGCGCCAGGCCCGCGATGAGCGGACGGCGGCGGCCGAGCGCGTCGCTGACGGGTCCGGCGATGAGCTGGCCGATGCCGAGGCCGAGCAGGCAGGCGGTGAGGCTGAGCTGGGCCGCCGAGGCGCTCGTGTGCAGGTCCTCGGCGATCTGCGGGAGGCCCGGCATGTAGGCGTCGTTGGCCAGCGGGCCGAGAGCGGTGAGTGCACCGAGGATGATGGCGAACCGGACGACGCCGGCGCTCTTGGGTGTGGCGGGTGAAGTCATGTGTCTGATCCCCTCCGGGGACGCGGAATCAGTAGGCGACGGTGATGCGGGCCTGGATCGCGTCGCCGCGCTCCAGTTCGTCCACGAACGCGACCGCGTAGTCCGCGATGCTGATCTGGCTCTTGCCTTCGGCGTCCACCAGGAGCTGGTCACCGCCGACGCGATAGGTACCGGTGCGCTCACCGGGCTCGATCTGGGCGGCCGGGGAGATGAACGTCCAGTCCAGGGAGCCGGCCTGGCGGTAGAGGGCGAGCGCCTCGCTCTGGGCGAGGGCGTTCTGCTTCCACACGGCCGGGAAGTTCGGGTTGTCGATGACCTTGACGCCCGGGGAGACCTCCAGGCTGCCGGCGCCGCCGAGGACCACGACACGGCGTACGCCGCTGCGGGTGAGGCCGTCGATGAGCGCGTGGGCCGCACCGACGATGATCTTGTGGTCGTCGTCGACGCCGAGCTTGGGTCCGACGGCCGAGGCGACGGCGTCGTAGCCCGCCGCGGACAGTTCCGCCACGGTGTCGGCGTTGGTGGCGTCGCCCGCGATCACCTTGAGGCCTTGGTGGCCGGTGCCCGCGATCTCGCCGGTGCGGGTCACGCCGGTGACGGCGTGGCCGCGGGAGAGCAGTTCGCCGGCGATGGCGCTGCCGATGTGTCCGCTGGCTCCGAAAAGCAGGATGTTCATGGTGGTGCCTCTTCTTCCTCGGTGATTCTTCGGGGGGTGGTGCCGGACGAGGAGACGTTCCGCGGGCTAGTCCTCTTCGAGGAAGTCGGGCTGCTCGCGGACGATCTCGTCCCAGAGCAGCTGGAAGCTGAACCAGCCCAGCTGCTCGTCGCCGAAGCCGTCCCCCGCGGCCACGGCCTGCTCATGGGTGAAGCTCTTGGGCGTGCCCGCCGCCCGGGCGAGCAGCTGCACCTGGGCGCAGCTGTCGTAGGTGAAGAACCAGTGCACGGCCTCGTCGAGCGATCCGCCGACGGTTATCAGGCCGTGGTGGCGCAGGAGGATCGCCCGGTTGTCGCCGAGCTTCTCCGCGATGTCGCGGCCGAGTTCGGCGGAGACCGAGGGGCCCTCGTACTCCTCGTAGAGGACCTGGCGGTTGTAGAAGGCCGCGGATTCCTGGTCGATGGGGTCCAGCAGGCGGCCCAGGGCGCCCAGCGCGCGGGAGTGCGCGGTGTGGCCGTGGGCGGCCGCCGTGGCGCCCGGCTGCATCTCGTGGATGGCCGAGTGGATGACGAAGGCACTGGGGTTGATCCGGTGCCTGCCCTCCACGACGGTGCCCGCGGAGTCGACGCAGATGAGGTCGGCGACGCGGACCAGGTTGAAGGAGACGCCGAAGGGGTTCACCCAGAACCGGTCCTCGTGCTCCGGGTCGCGGACCGAGATGTGGCCCGAGACGCCTTCACCGAAGCCGAACTTGCCGAACAGCCGCAGCGCGGCGGCGAGCCGCTGCTTGCGGTGGCGGCGCGTCTCCTCGTGGGTCGCGAAGACCGGCTCGCTCGGGATCGGCAGGCCGGTGTGCGTGTCCGCCAGGTAGGCGGGCCGGTCGGTCTCGGTGATGCTCATGCTCGGTGGTCCTCATCTCCGGAGTCTCCGGATCGTTTTCCGGTGGCGGTGGCGGTGGGGCTACGGCTACGGGGCGCGGGCGCGGGCGCGGCTAGACGGTGAGCAGGACGTCCTCGTTCTCCTGCGTCGCGGCCGTGACGGTCTCGGCGTGCTGCAGGATCGCGCCGACGATGTCCTGGCTGCGGTCGACCAGGGAGGGGATGCCGAAGGTGAAGAAGAGCGAGCCGGCGGCGATGTTGCCGAGCCCGTACAGGCGCGGGTCGGGCCGGCCGTTGGTGGTGAGCTGGCTGGTCGGGCGCGCTATGTGCAGGCCGCCGTGCGGGTGGCGGCTGGCGACGCGGCTGCGCATCAGCGAGGTGACCAGGGGCGCGGCGCTGGTGGGGATGCGCCCCTCGGAGGCGTTGACCGCGCTGATGACGCGGTCGGCCGTGAAGTCGTGTCCCTCGGCGGTGACGACGTCGAAGCCGGCCTCGGGGTTCGGGGTGATGTTCTGCAGCCCGGCGACGATCTCCAGCTTGTCCGCCTCGACGAGGTCGAGGAGGACTCCGGCGCTGCCGGGCGGCATCGGGCAGCACAGGCTCATGATCGTGCGGTAGTGGGCGCGCAGCAGCTGGACCTTGTCCTGTTCGCGCAGCATCGGCCAGACGTCGGGTCCGGTCTCGGGGACGGCGCGCTGGAGGATGCGCAGGCCCATGTGGGGGGAGTCGACCTCGTCGATCTGCCGGCGCAGCCGGTCGACCGGGTCCTCCAGGTCGACCCGGATGATCTCCGAGACCACCGCGTCGAGGTCGGCGCCCACGTCGCGGAACTCGGCCCGCATGATGGTGGCGATGTCCTCGAGGGTGACCTCGGGGTGGATCGCGGCCAGCTCCTCCATCCGGTGCGAGGTGAAGTGCCGCAGCTCGAAGGGGACCGCCTTCTGCCGTACGCCGGGCAGGACGCCCCGCCGGGACAGCAGGCTGATCCTGCCCTGGTGGCCCTGGGCGGCCAGCGACAGGATGATGTCGATGGCCGTCAGGCCGCTGCCGATGATCGCGACGTGCTCGCGCTCGCCGACGTCCGCCAGCTTGTTGACGATCGGGTACGGGTCCCCGACGAAGCCGGGGGTGTCGCCCAGACCGTAGACGTCCTTGGGGCTGTCGCCGCCGACGCACAGGATGGCGTAGTCGAAGGCGCGGGCGCGGCCGTTGCCGGTGCGCAGCAGCACCCGGTTCGCGGCGCGGCTCGCGGAGGTGACCCCCTCGCCGACGAGGTCGACCCGCCAGCCCTGGCGGCGCAGTTCGCCGAGCGCGGCGTAGGCCGTCTGCTCCAGGTACTCGCCGTAGACGGTCCGGGGGGCGAAGCGGCTCCCGGACCAGCGGTCGACACCGGTGCGGACCCCTATGACCTTGTCCCGGGTCTCCAGCCAGTTCTCGAAGTGCTGGAGGTCGCCGGCGCGCACGGACATGTCGTCGGGGGTCGCGTTGACCTTGAGGGTCTCGGTGTCGACCTGGTAGGCACGACCGCGCCACAGGTGCGGTGACGGTTCGAAGACCGTGAGGCTGCCCGGTTCGCTTTGTGTTCGCGACAACGCGTCGATCAAGCAGACTGCAGCCGCGCCTCCTCCGACGATACCGATCGAGAATCCACGGGACATGTGTCAGTCACCTATCAATTCGTGGAAGGCGCGGGGTCGTCGTGCGCCGGCCTTGCTGTCCGCGATCACGGTGGCCCTTTCCTCGCCTACTCCGGGGATTCAGTGGGAGCCGCCGGCCACCCCCGGTGCGGCGGGGGCGGAGCCGGTCGGCCAAGGGTTTTGGGTCTCTACGACTCAGGTGTGCGAGTCAGGTGTGCGACTCGGCCCTGCGGCTCAGGCGAGGGAGTTCTTGAAGTTCTTCATCGAGACGGTGAAGTCCCCGCGGTTGGCGCGGTAGTCGATGCAGTACTCCTGCGGGTACCAGCCGCCGATCTGCCACTCCTGCGGCTGCTTGATGGGCCAGCAGCGGCTCGGGTTGACTCCTGCGGCTATGCCGTCGAACCAGGCCTTCGTGATCATCGGCTCGAGGAAGCTGATCTTGGCGTCGTAGGCCCCGTAGATGAAGGTCTGGGTGAAGGCGGTGGAGTGCCATTCGGGCGAGTTCATGTCGACCAGGTGGTTGCCCATGGCCGCCTCGGCCACGTTGTTGTTCACGTAGTCCGCCGGCAGGTACTGCGGGGGGATCGGCTTGACGGCCGTCGCGAAGTCGTCGCAGTTGATGGCCAGGCCGCAGGGGCCGCTGCGGATCGCGTCGCGCTCCGCCTTGGACTGCGTGTAGAAGTGGAAGTCGAAGTGCGGGGTGTCGTAGATGTGCTCCGGCCCGTGACCCATCGGGTTGTAGTTCAGCAGGGCCCACTTGAGCGGCATCCCGGGCAGCGCGGTCAGCTGCGAGGGCAGCTCCAGCGGCCGCTCGTGGCCGCCGACGCACTCGGTGTGCTCGTTGACCGTGCCGTTGCCGTCCATGTCGTAGCAGTGGTTGCCGTCGGTCATGGTGGTCGGCAGGCCGGTCAGCGTGTTCTTGGGGAAGACGAAGCCGACGGTCTGCGGGGTGGTGCCGTTGACCTGCGCGTACGTGCGCACGGTGCCGTTGCCGAGGGCGCTCGGGGCGCCGTACGAGGCACAGGGCCCCGCGTAGGAGAGCGTCTCCTGGAGCAGCACCTGCGAGGCCCACTGCGCGACCTTGACGGTGCGCTCGCGGGTCGGGGCGTCCCGCGTCACGAGGCAGACGGTCACCGACCCGGACGTGCGCGCCGCGGCCTCCGCGGTGGAGTCCGTGGCCCGGGCCGGGTCGCCGGGCAGAATCAGCAGGGTCAGGGCTGATATGGCCAGGGCGGCTCCGAGGAGCACCCGCCAGCTCAGCAGCTTCTTCGCGCGCACTTCACACCTGTTCCAGGTCGAATCTGTGGAATCCGCCCTGAAGGAAGATCAGGGGGGTCTGGGTCTCGCGGGCACCCATGGCGACGACTTCGCCGATGACCATCACGTGGTCACCTGCCACCACGTGATCGCGCAGGCTGCACTCCATCCAGGCCGCCGCGTCGAACAGGAGCGTCCCGGTGGCCTCGCCCGGCGCCCCGGCCACCTCGGTCAGCGCCTGGTCGCGCTCGGGCCGCCGGCGCGCGAACGCGCGGGCCGTGGACTCGCCCTCGGCGCCGAGGATGGAGATCCCGACGACGCCGGTCCGCAGCAGCTCGCCGAAGAACTCCGAGTCGTGACGGAAGCTCAGCGACACCAGCGGCGGTTCCAGGGAGACGGAGGTGAGCGAGTTGACGGTGATCGCGTTGTGGGTGCGCACGCCGTCCTGGTCGGTGTAGGTGCTGACGACACAGACCCCGGTGGCGAAGGAACGCATCACATCGCGCAGGTCGTGGTTCATGGCCGGGCCTCTCTGCTGGGCGCGGACGGGTGCGCGCGGCGCTCGCCGCGGCACCCGTCCGTACGCGGGCTTGACGGTCAGTTGTCCTGGGCCCAGCGGCCGCGGGTCCAGCCGTCGAGGTCGTAGTCGTCCATGGCCCTCTGGACGAGGTCGCCGTAGTTGTCGAGCAGACCGGCGCCGCGCGACCAGTTCAGGGTGTCGAGGCGCACCTGGTCGGGGCCGCCGGCGTAGTTGAGCTCGTACAGCTCGTGGCGGGCGCCGAACTCGGTGCCGATCGCGTCCCAGGCCAGCTTGAAGAGCTTGGTGCGCTCCTCGGCGGTGGCGCCGGTGCCGCGGTAGTAGCGGTCGAGCAGCGGACGCAGCTCGGGGTTCTGCAGGTCCTTGCCGCTGGAGGGGGTCATCAGCAGGGCGCCCGCGAGGTGTTCCTCGAAGAAGCGGTGCGTGCGCTCCCAGCTGAGCGGGGCGAGCGCGCGGTAGCCGGCCGAGTAGTCCATGCGCGGCAGGACGGTGCCGGCCGGGCCGGCCTCCGGGTCGAGGGCCATGGCGCTGGTGACGGCCCAGGTCTGGTGGCGCCAGGCGAGCAGCTCGCCGAGGCCGGCCTGGACTCCGCGGAAGCCGTCGGTGCCGTTGATGCGGGTGCCCCGGTCCAGGACGCCCGCCATGAACTCCAGCTTGACCGACATGCGGATCGCGCCCTGGAAGAAGCCGCGGGAGAGCAGGCCGGAGCGCGGGAAGTACTGGTGGATCTTCTCGGTGTCCCGGTAGATCAGGACGTTCTCCCACGGGATGAAGGCCTTGTCGAAGACCAGCACCGCGTCGTTCTCGTCGAACCGGCTGGAGAGCGGGTTGTCGAAGGGGCTGGTGGCCTTGCCCTCGTAGGAGGTGCGGCAGACGACCTTCATGCCGGGCGTGTTCAGCGGGGCCATGAAGGCCAGCGCCATGTCCTCGGCCTTGCCCGCTTCCAGGTTGGCCAGGTGGATCTGGCCGACGAAGGCGACGTTGCTCAGTGCCGAGGCGGTGGCCATGAGCTTGGCGCCCTCGACGACGATGCCGTCCCCGCGCTCCTCGACGACCTTGAGGTAGACGTCGCGGATCTCGTGCGCCGGCTTGTTGCGGTCGACGGGCGGGTTGACGATCGCGTGGCTGATCGAGAGGCCCTGACGGGCGTACTTCTCGTACCAGGCGCGGGCGTTGTCGCCGAAGGGCTCGTAGAAGTCGTGGGTGACGGCCAGGCCGGCCATGAACGACGCCTTGTAGTCGGGCGTGCGGTTCATGAAGCCGTAGCTCAGGCGGGCCCAGTGCTCGATGGCGTCGCGGGCCTTGATGAGGTCCTCGGGCGAGTGCGCCGGGGTGAAGAAGCGGTGGACGCGGTACCCCGTGTACCGGTCGACCGTCGTCATCAGGTCCTTGGTGTCCGGGTGGTGGAGCGCGTCGTAGAGGTGCGCGGTCGACCGCGCGGCCATGGCGAAGGCCGGGTGCGTCGTCACGTCCTTGACGAGCTCGCCGTCCACGAAGACCTGGCGACCGTCTCGCAGGCTCTCCAGGTAGGAGTCGCCCGTCATGAGGTCGTTCGGAGCCTCGCCGGCCGACTGATCCACTATCGGGACCTGACCCATTTTGGTGTCCTCTCCAGGGGTAATACACGCGACCGCTGCGGGGCGCACAGTTCGATTGCCCCGAGCGTAGGCTCGGCCGCCGATCCGCTCTTGTTGGGCTGCGCACGGACAATTGCCCATCTACGCCAACCCTGGCGACAAGACGTTCGAGGCGGTACCTCAATGGCTTGACGACGAAGCCTTGTTGATGCCGCGGAGAAGAATCTGCCAGGCTTCCCGATATTGCGGAATCGTGAATTCCGAATGCCCGCACATAACTTCGGCCCGGCATCGATCCTGGTAATTCGGATACACAGCCGGGCCGAATGAAAAATAAAATACAAGGAGATGTGCGACGGCTGGTCAGGCCGCGGGACGGGTCGTGCCGGCGGAGGCCGCGTCGATACAGGCGGCTTCGGCGATCAGAATGATCTTCTCCGCGTGCGGCAGCAGTCGCATGCCCGCCTCGGTGAGCTGGACCCGGCCGCCGGCGCGATGGAACAGCGCGGCCCCGATGTAGTCCTCGAGGTTCTTGATGTGGGCGGTGACGCTGGGCTGCGAGTAGTGGAGGTTGCGGGCGGCGCGAGTGAAGCTCATCTCGGCGGCCACCTCACGGAACGAGCGTAACTGCTGGAACTGCACGGCAGGGGCTCCCTTCTGCGGGGCTCAGAGCCTCGGAGAATAGGAACATACCACGGTGCACGTATAATTGCAGAGCGGGGAACCGGGCTTCACGTTCCCGAACGACTGCGGACATACCTGTGGCCATGCCCGCAGGGAGGGCATGGCCACAGGTCAGCCGCTGCTTCGTGGTTGACAGCGGGTTGGGCGGAGTGGACTAGTCGGACATCTCCATCGGCGAGAGGAGGTCCCGGGCGATCTGCGGGAGCAGGCGGTCGATCAGGACCCCCGTCCGCGCGGATCCGTCGGCCGCGCGCGGGATCACGTCGACGGCCACCGCGTGCGAGAGCACCCACGGCATGCGCCGTTCGCAGGCGGCCAGCGCGGCCTGCCGCCCGCCGGCCTCCTGGTCCTCCTCGGGAAGCGGTACGAAGGCCACCACCAGCGTCTCGCCCACCTCGGGCAGCCGGGTGCGCATCACCGCGACGTCCTGGACGCAGGGCAGGTCGAGGAGTTCGAGTTCGAGCGCGAAGAAGGCCGTATCGAAGTCCTCCACCAGCAGTTCGTCGTACGGCTGGTCGTCGAAGGAGGGCAGGTTCACGCGGACATCTCCTGTTGCATCGACTGCTCAAGCTGCAGGTTCAGAGTGATGATGGGCAGCACCGCGTCGAGCAGGTCCCCGGTGCGGATCCGGCCCGTCGGGCTGTACGGGATGGTGTCGACGGCGATGACGTGCGCGGGCAGCGACGGCACCCGGCGGGCGCAGGCCGCGCTGAGCGCCTGGTACCCGGTGGCCTCGCGGCCGACTGCCACGGCGATGAAGGGGACCACGATCGCGTCGCCCAGGACCGGGCTGCTGACCCGCATGACGGCGGTGTCGCGCAGGCAGGGCAGGTTGAGCAGGTCCGACTCCAGCCGGAACAGCTCGGTGTCGACCGCCGAATCGCGGACCACCACGGGCACTTCGGTGACCCGTCCCGTGACCAGCAGCCGGCCCGTCTCGTCCACGTACCCGGACTCGTCGGTGACCAGGAAGCGCTCCACGCCCCAGCCGAGGTCCAGCTCGGCGACCTGGGTCTCGCCGTCCAGGTAGCCGTCCATGACCTGGTGGCCCGCGAAGGCGAGGCGCCCGCTCCCGCCCGGGGGCACCGGCCGCAGGTCCTCGCCGAGGACGGCGACGGTGGCGCCGAGCGTGGTGTGGCCCGAGCGCGGCGGCGAGACGAGCAGTTCCTCGGGGCCCATGACGGCGGTCAGGCCGGTCTCCGCGCTGCCGAGCGCGGTGTGCAGCACCGGGCCGAGCCGCTCCCAGGCCGTGTTGACGGCCCATCGGCCCAGGTGGGCGCCGGGGGTGAGGAGGAAGCGCAGGTGGCGCGTGCGCGGCGAGGGCTCGGCGGTCTCCGGCAGTCCGAGCACGCCGTGCAGGGCGGAGGGGGTGATCACGCCGGTGCTGACGCGCTCGGCGACGAGCAGGGCGGTCAGGGTCTCGGGGCCTGCTCCGTCCGCGAGGACGACGGTGGCGCCGATGCCGAGCATCGTGCGGGCCAGCGCGAGGGCCGTGGGCTCGGTCGGCGGGGCGGAGGCCAGGTGGACGTCGTCCCGGTTGAGGCCGAACTCGTCGACGAGGTCGACCAGGTGGCGGCCCTCGGAGGGGGTGCGGCGCACGGCGATCCGGGAGGGGCCCTCACTGCGCCCGCCGACCGCGAAGGACTCGTACGGACGGGGCGCCGGCAGGGTGCGCAGGGGTTCGGCCGAGGTCAGCAGGTCGAAGTTGAGCGCCTGGTGCCTGCCGGGGGCGGCCGGGGCGCCGGGTGCCGTGATCCCGTCCAGGAGGACGTGCACGGCCTGCGGGCCGCTGGGCCAGACGAGCTGGTCGAGGGTGGCGCGGTGCTCCGAGGTCACGAAGACCACGGACGGCTCCAGCCAGGAGAGCACCTGACCGAGGTCGTCCGTGCCGCTCTGCGGATCGAGACCGGTGCAGGAGACGCCGAGGGTGGCGCAGGCACTCATCGCGACGGTGAGCTGCCAGCTGTTCCCGGCGAGGAAGACCGCCCGGACCGTGCCCTCCGGGGGCAGGTGCTCGGTGAGTCCGGCCGCCGTCCGCTCCACGGTCTCGGCGAACTGGCCCCAGGTCAGCCGTACCTGGCCGTCGACCAAGGCATCCCGCGTCGTGCCGCCCGCCGCGTGCCGGCGGATGTCATCGAGCTTGATCATGTGGGTTCTCCGTGGTCGGTCAAGAGCCTCGTATGTGGCTCGGGGCCGCGCCCATGGAAACAAACCTGCATGAAGGTAGGCAACCGTCATCGGAAGATCTGATGTCGACGCCCTGAGCACCGATGCGGAGACGCAAAAACCTCCGCCGGGCGTCGAGGACGCCCGGCGGAGGCGGAAAGCGGGGAAAGGGTGTGGTCCGCGGGACGTCGCGGCCGGGGGGCGTACTAGGCCGGGAGCTCGGCCTGCTCGACGAGCTCGGCCTCGGCCCGCCCGCGCAGGTGCTTCTCCAGGTCGGCGGCGACCCGCTCGGCGCGGCCGGGAGCCATGTCCAGTTCTGCCAGCACCGTCGGCAGCGCGATGATCGGCATGATGTGCCTGAGCAGCACGGACACCCGTACCTCCAGGTCCTCCCAGTCGGCCATCACCTCCGAGAGCACCTGCACTCCGGTGAAGGCGCCGACGAGGAGGTTGGCGACCGCGTCCAGGTCCACGTGCGCGTGCAGTTCGCCGCACTCGCGGGCCTGCCCCAGGGCGAACCGGTTGTGGTCGATCCAGTCCTGATAGGGCCTCAGGCGGTGCTCGTGGTGGCTGCCGCGCTCCAGGGAGAGCCTCAGGCTGCCCTGCACGATCGGATCACTGCGGATCTGGACGGCGAAGAGCATGCCCTTGTCGATCAACTCCTGGAGGCGGGTGCTCCGCGGGAGGATCGGGAAGCCGACCGTATCGATCTGACTGGCCAGAACGGCCTGGGCCAGCTCTTCCTTGCCCTTGAAGTAGTAGTAGAAAGCACCCTTGGTCAGGCCGAGCCGCTGGTAGACGTCCGCGATCGTGGCCCCGTTGAAGCCCTTCTCCGCGAACACGGCGCCGGCGGCCTCGACGATGAGTTGCCGGGTGCGCCGAGAAGCCTCCCTCTGAGACACCTTCGCTCCTTCCACGGTGCTGGCGGCCACTGATGCACCTCCTCGGGGGTATTGAGCATGTCACCGAAAACAGCCGTTGCAAATTATACCAGGCAGCACGTATCTTGCGGCGAACCAAGACATACCACGAGTGGCTCGAATGTTCCTCGAAGTCCGGAGGAGAAATCATGTTAAGCACGTCGTATGCCCGCGAAAACGCCCAAAGACCGTCGGTCGGGGTCTCAGATACAAGGCCACCGGCCGTACCCAACTGGCTTGTGCATCGTCCGGACACCTCCGAGGTGTTCCTCTCGGCCTGGGAACGCACTGCTCCCGACCGATTCGACGTGACGCTGCGTTGGCCTGAAAGCCACCCGTTCCATACCGCCCTCCACGGTTTCCGTTCGCCCACCGTCATCGCGGAGGCCATCCGCCAGGCGGGCATCCTGCTCTCCCACGCCGAGTACGGCGTCCCCCTCGGGCACCAGTTCCTGATGTCCGACATCCACTACCGGATCGATCCCCGACTCCTGGCAGCGGACAGCGTCTCACCCGTCCACATGGACGTCGTCTGCACCGACGTCAACCGCCGCGGCACCCGCTTCTCCGGCATGGTGTGCCGGATGACCGTGACGCAGGGCGGCCGGGTCATCGCGACCGGCGGCGGCAACCTGACGTGCACCTCTCTCGGCGCCTACCGCCGGATGCGGGGTGAACACACGGACGCCCGGCCGCTCCTGCCCGTCCCGGAACCGGTGGCCCCCTCCCTCGTCCTGCGGACCGAGCCGAGCCACGTCCTGCTGGCCCCCACCATGGACCCCCGGTGCTGGACCCTGCGGCCGCACACCACGAACAAGACGCTGTTCGCGCACGAGAACGATCATGTACCCGGCATGGTCCTCCTGGAGGCCACCCACCAGGCCGCCCTCGCCGTCGCGGGCGCCACCCGGCTGTACCCCATCTCGCTCCACCTGACCTTCGACCGGTACGTGGAGTTCCACTCCCCCTGTCTGGTCCAGGCGCAGCCGATGACGCGGAACCAGGACGACACCCTCTCCCTGAGCGTGTCCGGCCACCAGGGCGGCCAGCGGGTCTTCCACGCCCTGCTGGACGCCGTGGCCGTTTCCTCCTGACCGCCGCCCCCTTCCTACGACATGGCCGGCGATTTCCTGCGATCCACTGGCCGAGACACCGCCGCGCGAAGTGGCGACACGGTCGTGGGCATGCCAGCCTGTGACGTCATCCGACTCACCGTCACCAGCAGTTGTAGGAGGGATACTCCTGTGAGCAGGCAGTGCCCGTTCGTCATCGATCCGCTCGGCCAGGACATCCACGGAGAGATCAAGGAAATACGCTCCCTGGGCCGGGCCGTGCGGATCGTGCTCCCCGGTGGAGTGGAGGCGTGGTCCGTCACCGACTACGCACTCGTGAAGCGCCTGCTCACCGATCCCCGGGTGTCGAAGGACGCCTACCGGCACTGGCCGGCGTGGATCAACGGAGAAGTCGACCAGGAGTGGCCGCTGGCCATCTGGGTCTCGGTACAGAACATGGTCACCGCCTACGGCGAGGAGCACACGCGCCTGCGCAAGCCGGTGGCGGGGGAGTTCACCATGCGTCGCGTGGCGGCGCTGCGGCCGCGCGTCGAGGAGATCGCGGCCGGGTTGCTGGACCGCCTGGAACGGGCCCCGGCGGGACAGCCCGTGGACCTCCGCAGGGAATTCGCCCACGTTCTGCCGCACGCCGTCGTCTGCGAGCTCTTCGGAATTCCTCATTCCGCGCGCGATCCCCTGCAGAGGATCATCGACAGTTTCTTCGCCACCTCGATCACCCCCGAGGACGCGGTGGCGAATGGCATCGCCATGTACGAGATCCTGAACGACGTCGTGGCGCACAAGAGGGAGAATCCCGCCGACGACCTGACCTCCGGCCTCGTCTCCGCACGCGACTCGGGCGCGGCGGACATGAGCGAGAAGGAACTGCTCGACAATCTCATCCTCCTCTTCACCGCCGGCTACGAGACGACGGTGAACCTCATCGACAACGCTGTCGTCTCCCTGCTCACCCATCCCGGCCAGCTCGAACTCGTGCGGGCCGGCAAGGCCTCGTGGGAGGACGTGATCGACGAATCCCTGCGCATGGATCCGCCCGGCGCGCACAGCCTCCTGCGCTATGCCGTCGAGACGATCGAGATCGACGACGACGTGCGGATCCCGCAGGGCGACCCGATCGTCGTCTGCTTCGCCGGAGCGGGCCGCGACCCCCTCCACCACGGAGCCGGGGCGGACCTCTTCGACATCACCCGCGACACCCGCGCCGATCACGTGTCGTTCGGGTACGGAGCCCACCACTGCCTCGGCGTGAACCTGGCCCGGATGGAGGTCGCCATCGCACTGTCGGCGCTCTTCGAGCGGTTCCCCGACATCGCCCTGGCCGTGGCGGCCGATGAACTCCGGCCGAAGTTCTCGTTCGTCTCGAACGGCCACCGCGCGGTTCCCGTACTCCTGGGCCGGTCACGCCCGCACGAAGGATCTATTTCCGGCCAATAGTCCCGGGGCGGCCCCTCCCTGAAAACTCCACCGGCCCGTGCCGGACCCACCGGGCCGCGCCAGACGGAAGACGGAAGACGGAAGACTCACCATGACCGACAAGACCGGCCTCCTCGCGGGCAAGCGCGCCCTGATCACCGGCGCGAGCAGCGGCATCGGGGCGGCCGCCGCCCGGGTGTTCTGCGAGAACGGGGCCTCGGTGCTCCTCACCGCCCGGCGCGAGGAGCAACTGGCCTCGCTCACCCGAGAGTTGACGGACGAGGGGTTCACCGCCGCCTACGCCGTCGTCGACGTGGCCCGCGCCGAAGAGGTCAAGACGGCGGTGGAGAGGGCGGTGGAGCTCTTCGGGGGCCTGGACGCCGCCTTCAACAACGCGGGGCTGGGGACCGTGCCCGCGCCGCTGCACCTCACCGAGAACGCGGACTTCGAGGCCGTCATGGCCACCAACGTCCTCGGCACGTGGAACTGCATGAAGTACGAGATCGCCGCGATGCTGCCGGGCGGCGGGGCGATCGTGAACAACAGCAGCGTCGCCGGTCTGGTCGGCACCCCGGCGTCCGCCGCGTACATCGCGGCGAAGCACGCCGTCATCGGCCTGACGAAGGCCGCCGCCGAGTACTCCGCCCAGGGCGTCCGGGTCAATGCCATCGCTCCCGGCACCACGCGCAGCGAAATGATGGCCCAGTGGTTCGACCTGAACCCGGGCCTGGAGGAAGAGCTGCACACCATGGCCCCGCTGCCGCGTACGGCGGACCCGCGCGAGATCGCGTACGCGGCCGCCTGGCTGCTCAGCGACCAGGCGTCCTTCGTGGTCGGCGCGACCGTCCCGGTGGACGGCGGCTGGACCGCCCGCTGAGGGATCCGCACGGCGGTGTCGGACCGCGCATCCGAAAGGGCGGTGGAACCCGGTGGAACTCCAGCGCGAAGAACGGAAGAAGAGCTGTACGGACGCGTCGGAGCACCTTGCCGGGCGCCGTACCCACGTCGATGAAGTCGAGGCCATGCGCATGTCCGAGAGCCCCCGGGTGATCGTCCTGGCGGGAGCCACCGGCTTCATCGGCTCGGCCGCACTGGACGCCCTGACCCGCCGCCCCGGCGTACGGGTGCGGGCCCTCGCCCGCACCCCCGGTGCGGCGCGCGAAGGCGTGGAGTGGGTGCCTGCGGACCTGGGCGACCCCGGCTCGCTGCGCGGGGTCTGCGAGGGCGCGGCCTCGCTGGTGAACCTGGCCTCCTACATCGGGCGGGACGAGGAGCGCTGCCACACGGTCAACGTCCGTGGTGGCGCGGCCCTCCTCGCGGAGGCCGTGCGGGCGGGGGTGCGCCGGATCGTCCACCTGTCCACGGCCGCGGTCTACGGGAACCTCCCGCACCGCGGGATCGAGGTCGACGAGGTGGCCCCCGATCCGGTGTCCGCCGCGAGCCGCAGCCGGCTGGCGGCGGAAGCCCCGGTGCTGGCCGCCGGCGGGACCGTCCTGCGTCCGGGGCTGGTACTGGGCGCCGGTGACCGCTGGGTGGTCCCGGCCCTGGCCGAGCTGATCGACCGGGTCCCGGCCAGCTGGGACGGCGGCCGCGCCCTGCTGTCCGTGGTCGACGTCGGCGAACTGGCCCGCCTGATCGACACCCTGGCCACGGCCCCGGCCCCCCTCCGGGGCGGGATCCACCACGCGAGCCACCCCGCCCCGGTGACCAGCGCCGGCCTCCTGGCGGCCCTGGCCGCCGAAGGGATCCTCCCGGAGGTGCGGGAGGAGTGGCCGTGGGACCGCTGTGTGGAACAACTCCGCGAGCGCCCCGGCCGGGTGACGGAGCGGCAGTTCTCCCTGCTGTCCCGCGACTACCACCAGCGCGCCGACCCCATCTGGCGGCTGACCGGCCTGCGCCCCACGCCGACGCCCCTCGCCCTGCTCCCCTCCGCCGCCCCCTGGTACCGCGCCCACCTGGCCCGCGTCTGAAGGGATCCACCGACCGGGCGGGTCAGCGCGTGCCGTCGCCGCCGTCGCTCTCGCCCCCACCGTGCAGGATCCGGAAGCGACCGATGTCCTGCGGATCCCGGTCGACCACACGAACCGGTGCCCAGGCCCACTGCCAGACGCCGGTCCCCGGCAGCCGGGAGAACCGGATCGGCCCACGGGTCCCCCCGACCGCCACGTGCGGCCACGCCCCGGCGATGGCCGCCCGGTCCGTGCCGTGCGAACGCAGTACCTCGGCGAGGACGGTGACGCTGTCCCAGCCCTCGAAGGCCACGAACGAGGGCTCCTCGCCCAGCAGCTCGCGGAGCTCCTTCCCCACCCGGTCGCCGAGCGGACCGAGTTGCTCGGGCAGGTAGCGCAGGAAGGGGATCCCGGCGCCGTCCGCGCCCAGCGCCCCGGCCCAGCCGGCGAACTCCGGCTGTCCGGCCGGGGCGCCGATCAGGACCTCCCCGAGCCGCCGGTCCCCCCGCACGGCCCGGACGATCGCCGCCGCCGGCTCCGGATACCCGACCAGCAGCAGGAGCGCCGTCGCCCCGTGCTCGACGAGCGCGTCGCACAACCCCTCGGGAGTGAGCCCGTTGGCGTCGATCTCGACCACGGCCCCGCCGCGGGAAGCAAGTTGATCCCGCAGGATGCGGGTCCCGGAAGCCCAGTAGACGCTCGGCTGGGTCGCCACCGCGATCCGGCTGTGGCCCGCCCCGAGGAGGAAGTCCGCGTACGTCCCCCATCCGTGGGACTGGGCCGGGGCCAGGCGCGCGACCCACTCCGTCGGCTCCTCGGTGAGCGCGTCGAGCACCGCGCTGGAGCAGAGGAACGGCACGCCGCAGGCGTCGGCCCGGGCGGCGGCGGCCCGGGCGACGACGCTGTGGTACTCCCCCACGACGGCGGCCACACCCAGACCGGCCAGTTCCTCCACGGCCGCCGCGGCCCGCTCCGGATCGGCCGCGGTGTCCCGGACCACGAGTTCCAGCGGCCGGCCACCGACCCCTCCTGCGTCGTTGACCTCGCGCACGGCCAGCTCCAGCCCCGCGAGCAAGTGCCGCCCCGCGTCGACCCAGCCGGGCCGCGTCAACGGCACGAGAGCCCCCAACCGCACGACCGCTGATGACGACCATGCCGACTCGTTCACGGTGTGGCGCTCCTCTGTCCCGCGCCGGCGCGACCGAAGTCCGCCCGACGCACCTGTTCGATCATCCCGCCCATTGGATCCACCCCCACCACCCCAGGGCAACCGCATACATCCCCGGCCCCGGGAACCGCGCCCCCACCCCCGACGTCGTCGTACGAACCGCACACCCCCGACCGGAACAGGCAGGCACGGCCCATGCCCCACCCAAACACGGGCCCGACCCCCGCCCCGACCCCCGACCCGACTCACAGCCCGAATCCCGACACGACCCATGGCCCCACCGCCGTGCCTCTCCCCCTCCTCCCC